>CABSKZ010000021.1 GCA_902478395.1 uncultured Eubacteriales bacterium
GAGGAGAAGGAACCGTACAAGCCGTTATGGCGGAAACAGGCGGAGAACTGCGGACAGTAACTGTTAAAAATCCTTTATTTGAGGATATTACCGCAGCCTACGGGTGCATCGGCAAAACTGCCGCCGTAATAGAAATGGCGGCGGCCTCCGGCCTTCCGTTAATTCCGCAGCGCAAAAGAAATCCACTTTACACCACCTCCTACGGAACCGGCCAGTTGATTGCGGACGCGCTTGACCGCGGTATCGCAGATATCACAATCGCGCTCGGCGGGAGCGCGACCAACGACGGCGGCATGGGCGCTATGACCGCGCTGGGTGTTCGTTTTTTAGATAAAGACGGCATTGCGCTTTCCGGAACTGGAGAAAATTTGGAGCGGGTATGGGATATTGATTTGTCAAATATGCATCCCGGGGTGAAAAACACAAAATTTACGATTATGTGCGACGTCAATAACCCGCTGATCGGCCCAGACGGTGCCACCCTGACCTTTGGAGCGCAAAAGGGGGGCGACAGCGCTGCTTTACCCCGCCTGGAGGCAGGAATGACGCACTATGCTGAAGTTCTCAAAAAATGTCTGGGAACAGATGCCGCCGGACTGCCTGGTGCGGGAGCTGCCGGAGGGCTTGGCGCGGCTTTTCTGGCATTTTTAAATGGAAAACTGAAGTCCGGAATCGAAACGGTTTTGGACCTGATCCATTTTGACGACCTGTTGAAAAAGGCAGATTTTGTAATTACAGGCGAAGGACGCATGGATTGGCAGTCCGTATGCGGTAAAGTGCCCTATGGCGTCGGGATACGGTGCAGAGCCGCCGGTGTTCCCGCCGCGGCAATCGTCGGAGGGATGGGGACCGGCGCTGAAAAAATATATGCCTGCGGCGTTTGCAGTGTTATGCCCATCACAAATGGGCCGATGGGACTGGATGAAGCGGTAGAATGTGCGGAAGAACTCTATCGTGACGCTGCGGAGCGGTTGTTCCGTCTGCTGAAAGCCGGAATGGACATACAAAAAACGAAATGCAGCTTTCATCCACATTGACTCGGTTAAAAAACAGCTACTTTAAGTTACATGTAGGGGGTTAACTGCCGTCATCCTATCATTTCTAATAATTTTGTGTTTTGCCTGTTTGATACCGCTGAGTTTGTCAGCGGTATTTTTTCATTTAATTTGCTCTGGACAAGTGCTATAAAAATCGAAATAAAACCATCTTTTCCAGTTATCTTTTCTTTTAATGTGCCTCTTAAGAGGCTGTAATACTTCCGGTTACCTGCCGAATATAATCCAAATCTGCCTCTTGAAGCGAATAATCTTTATTTGGACGGGCGTATCATGCACAGAATGATGCGCCTGTCATATTGAATGACACGTTGAGCCGACAGCTTATGACTGAAGATGAATATCAGCAAATCAAGGCTTACATGCTGGAAGGGATTGACTTTTTCGCGCCGGATAAAAAAGCAACCTTCTCTACTGCTGAGGATATGCTGAAATGGATTGTCCAGACACAGATTGCGCCTACTCCATTAGCACGAGCGCGCAATTAGTGAGGACTTGCTGATGGCCGCCATTCGCTCGGGAACAACGCAATATGTCATACTGGGTGCAGGAATGGACACCTTTGCCTTCCGGCATTCGGATGTTGTGGAAAGGCTTTCAGTGTTTGAAGCAAACCATCCCTTGACGCAGGAGGAAAAACGGAGGCGGATTTCCCGTGCAGGATGGGAAATACCTGAAACATTACATTTTGTGCCAGTAGGTTTTACGAAAGATAATTTGGCCGATAGGCTGCTGAAATCTGGTTATAAAAAAGAGGAAAAAACCTTTTTTAGTTGGCTGGGCGTCAGCTATTATTTGACAAAAGGGCAAATAGAAAATATGCTAAAAGCAATTCATACATTTGCCGCAGAAGGCAGCACACTTTTGTTTGACTATGCAGCAGAAGATTTATTCATCTCTCCCGTAAAACGGGTACAAAATATGATTGCTATGGCAGCTGCGGGCGGCAAGCCAATGAAGACATGCTTCAGTTATCTGGAATTGGAACGGATGTTAGAAAAATATCGTTTCTTAATCTATGAGCATCTAGATACAAAGGAAATTCAGGACCGATTTTTTACAGGCAGGACAGATTTCCTTACGGCTTTTGAACATATTCAATATGCCTTAGCCGTATTGAAATAACCGGACTCTTTATAGGGGATAATAAGAAAAAAGATTCTGTTATGTAATCCGCTGAAACAGAAAAACCGCTTCGTGTCCGCCAAATTATCTCTGGCATTTCTCGAAACGGTTTTGAAATTCCAAGGCTTGCATGAGCCAATCATTCAATCCATGGTCAGGTGTTTGCTGTTTTTCATAATATAATCCACGCCAGATATCACGGTAAGCGCTACTGCAATCCACATGCCGATATCAGTTATCAGACCGCTTCCGAGCAAAAGTGCGACGCAGATTGCGACAAACTGCCATATGGTTTTCACCTTGCCCCATTTGCTTGCGGCAATAACCGTTCCTTCCGAGGCAGCCGCAATCCGGATGCCGGAAACCATGAACTCCCGTGCTAAAATCACAATCGTCACCCACGGGGAAACCACATCCAAAACATTCAGGCACACCAGCGCGGCCATGACCAGTATTTTGTCCGCTAAAGGGTCAATAATTTTCCCAAAATTTGTTACCTGTTCATTTTTACGCGCAAGATAGCCGTCCAAAAAATCTGTAAAGAAAGCAAGGACAAATATGCCCAGTGCAATGAACCTTGCAAACGGGGTGATTTCGTATAACATAAAAATGATAAATACTGGTATCAGAACCACGCGCAGTATTGTCAGCTTATTTGGTGTGTTCATTCCGTTCCCTCTCTTTAACCGTCATGATTGTACCATCTCGCCCGTCAGGTCATATTCGTCCGCGTCAAGAATTTTTACCAAAACGAAGCTTCCTTCCGGAACCTCCTCCTGTGCGGCAAAATATGTGGTTGTGTCAATATCAATGGAGTCTCCATACGTCCTGCCGTAATACATCAGATTATCCGGGTCGTATCCCTCTGTCAGCACCTCATAGGTCTTTCCAAGCTTCTCCCGCTGTTTTTTCTCAGATATCTCCCGCTGCACTGCTAAAATTTTTTCTGCACGTTCCGCCTTTACCGCTTCATCTAGCTGCTCAGGCAATTTAGCGGCAGGTGTTCCTTCCTCCTGTGAGTAGGCAAACGCGCCCAACCGATCAAATTCCATGTCCCGCACAAATTGCAGAAGCTCCTCAAACTGTTCTTCCGTCTCCCCCGGAAAACCGGCAATTAGCGAAGTTCGAAGCACTAGCCCCGGAATCTGTTCCTTCAGGCCATTCAGCAACGAATAAAGCTGCTGCTTTCCGCTGTGGCGGCCCATCCGCTTCAGCACTTCGTCGTTGCAGTGCTGGATGGGAATATCCATATACTTCACAAGCTTTGGTTCGGACCGGAATGCCTCTATTAGCTCTTCCGTTATGACCTCGGGATAAAGGTAATGTACCCGTATCCAATGGATTCCTTCAATCTTTGCAAGCGCACGCAGCAGCCTTGCCAGCCGGTATTCCCCGTAAAGGTCAAAACCGTAGCGCGTGGTATCCTGCGCAATGACAATCAATTCCTTCACGCCTTGCGCAGCCAACCCTTCCGCCTCGCGGAGAATATCCTCCATTTTTCTGCTCCGGTACCGCCCGCGAAGCTGCGGGATAACGCAATAAGTACAGCGGTTATCGCATCCGTCCGCAATTTTCAGGTACGCGCTCGCAGAATGGGTGCTGAGTACCCGTGGTTCTTCACCGGCCAACTCTTCGTCCATATGTCCGTATAAAACTACCTTCTCCCCCGCAAACGCACGGCGGATAACCTCTGCTATCCTGCTGTAATCCCCGGTTCCGACTACCGCGTCCACTTCTGGAATTTCTTCTAAAATCTCATCATGATACCGTTCTGCGAGACAGCCGCTCATAATTAAAAGCTTACAGCGGTCCTTTTTATATTCTGCCATCTCTAAAATGGTCTGGATGGATTCTGCTTTGGCCGAGTCGATAAACCCGCACGTATTGACGACAATCACATCCGCCTGTTCCGGCCTGGACACAATGTCATAACCCTCCTGCCCCAAAATTCCGAGCATTACCTCTGTGTCCACCAGGTTTTTAGGACATCCAAGCGATACAAATCCGATTGCCGTGCGCAAAAAAATCACCTTTTCCTCTGCTTATTCCACCGAAAGCGCTTCCGCTTCTGCCTTTTCCTCTTCTTCCGCGTCTATGGTCTCGTTATTGTTAGAATTCACGATTTCGATTTCACCGTCATGAATCTCCTCGACGGCTTTTGTTATGCTGCGCGCACCGTCGATTTTGTTGTCGCTGTCGGCTGCCTCCTCCGAAATCTGCCTTGCGCGTTTTGCAGCTGCGATAACCAAACTGTAACGGCTTCCTGCTTTTTCCATCAGTTCCATTATGGAAGGATACAATATCATGTTTCATCAATCCTCTCTTGTTTAATTCTCAACAATGTGTTCAATCAGCGCCAGATTCCGCGGCACACGTGCCTTTTCCGCACAGATAATCGCGGAAAACCGTTCTACTGCACTCTCTATATTATCATTTAATAATATGTAATTATACTTTGCAATATGTGAAAATTCCCACGCCGCTGTTTTCAGGCGCTCATTGATAACCTCTTCCGTCTCTGTACCACGGCCCACAATCCGGTTCCGCAGCTCATGCATGGAGGGCGGCAGAACGAAAACGAATACCGCTTCCGGATATTCGCTGCGCACCTTCATAGCACCCTGCACCTCGATTTCGAGAATAACGTCTTTTCCCTCGTCGAGAAGCTGTTCCACCTTATCCTTCGGAGTTCCGTAATAGTTGCCGCAGAAGCAGGCCCATTCGATGAACCCACCGTTTGCAATCTTATCTTTGAACTGCTCTTCCTGCATAAAATAATAGCTTTTTCCTTCTATCTCGCCCTCGCGCGGTTTTCTCGTCGTCGCTGAGACGGACAGGAATATTTCTGGATGGGAACCGACCAGCGCGTTACAAATCGTTCCCTTTCCCGCGCCCGAGGGGCCGGAGACGACCAGAAGCAGGCCTCTACTCTTCATTCTCCATCTCCTCCTCGTCAATTCCGTCGTCAGAATCGTCAAGCCGGTGTGCAACGGTCGTCGGCTGCACGGCAGAAAGAATGATATGGTCGCTGTCCATAATGATAACTGCCCTTGTACGACGCCCATACGTCGCGTCAATCAGCATGCCACGGTCGCGTGCGTCCTGAATAATCCGTTTGATGGGGGCGGATTCTGGACTGACAATGGCGACAAGCCGGTTAGCAGACACAATGTTGCCAAACCCGATATTGATTAGTTTCATAAAGTCCCTCCTGATTTTCTCTTCCGTTTCTCTATTCGATGTTCTGAATCTGTTCCCGCAGTTTTTCGATTTCTGACTTCATCTCCACCACAATTTTTGCTATGCGCACATCGTTTGCCTTAGAACCGATGGTATTGGTCTCCCTATTGATTTCCTGCACTAGAAAATCCAGCTTTCTGCCGACCGGCTCGTCTTGCGCCAAAATTTTATCCAGTTCGTCAAAATGGCTGGCGAGACGCACAAGCTCTTCGTCGATTGCAACGCGATCCGCCATGATGCCGACCTCTGTCAGCAGACGGTTCTCATCCACCTGAAATTCTCCAAGCAGCTCCGTCATTCTCTCCCGGATGCGTTTTGCGTAATCCTCCACCACCTGCGGCGCAAGCTCCTCCACTTTTCGAATAAGCGCACGCATATTTTTTGCCTTGCCCTTAATATCGCAGAGAATACGCTCCCCTTCGCGGCTTCGCATGGCGATAAAATCTTTCATTGCGGGCTCCAGGCACGCGAGAATCGTCTGCCAAACCTGTTCCTTGTCCTCATCCTGCTGCTTCGTGATGAAAACATCATTAAACCGCATCAATTCAGGAAGGCCGATTTCATCCGCCAGCCCAAAGGTGCTTTTCATTTCCGCCAGTACGTTATAATAATTTTGACACAGGACCTTGTCAAGCATCACGACCTTGTCCTGATTGGTGTAGTTTTCAATGTAGACAAAAACATCCACCTTGCCGCGCGAGATGGCTCCCAGAACATATTCGCGGATTTTGTCTTCCACATAACCGTAAGCACGCGGAACCTTGATGTTGACATCGCAATACCTGTGGTTGACGGATTTCAAATCAATTACGATTTTTTTACTTTCATCCACCTGTTCGAACCTGCCGTAGCCTGTCATACTCTTTATCATATGTTTAACTCCTGTTCCGGTTATTTCGCTTCTGCTCGAGATAAATCAGCAAAACGGAGATGTCCGCGGGGCTGACGCCTGAAATTCTCCCCGCCTGCCCGACCGAAAGCGGCCGGAGCGCAGACAGCTTCTGCCTTGCCTCCAGGCGCAGACCATCTATCTCTTCGTAACGGATATCCTCCGGCAGCTTTTTTGCCTCCAGTTTTTTAAACTGTTCCACCTGCCGCAGCTGGCGGGAAATATACCCTTCATATTTGATGCTGATTTCCACCTGCTCCGCCTCCGCCCGCGTCAGAACGGGGCGTTCCGGATCAATTACCGCAAGCGACCAGTAGTCCAGCTCTGGCCTCCGCAGCAGTTCAGCCAGCTTGATGCCGGAATGCAAAAGGGAGGATTGTTTTCCTTCCAAAAAAGCGTTGACTGCCGCCGATGGCGGAACCGTCGTTTGATTTAATCGATCTATTTCCTGCCTGATATGCTCCTGTTTTTGCAGAAACCGTTCGTACCGCTGCTGTTTTATCAGCCCGGTTTCATAGCCGATAGGCGTAAGCCGTGCATCAGCGTTGTCCTGCCGCAGCAACAAGCGGTACTCGGAACGCGACGTCATCATCCTGTATGGCTCTTTTGTGCCCTTTGTCACCAAATCGTCAATCAATGTGCCAATGTAACTCTGCGACCGATCCAAAACCAGAGGACTTTTTCCCAGAATTTTTCGCGCCGCATTGATGCCAGCGACAAGCCCCTGAGCCGCTGCCTCCTCGTAGCCGGAGCTTCCGTTAAATTGTCCTGCGCCATACAGCCCGGAAATTTCTTTCACCTCTAACGTAGCGTCAAGCTGGGTGGGGTCGGCACAATCATATTCAATCGCATAGGCAGTCCGCATCATGGAAACATTCTCCAGTCCTTTAACCGAGCGCAGCATGGCAAGCTGCACGTCCTCCGGCAGGCTGCTGGACATGCCCTGTACATACATCTCGTCTGTATTTTCCCCCATAGGCTCAATAAAAATCTGGTGCCGTTCCTTGTCCGCAAAACGGACTACCTTATCCTCAATCGAAGGACAATACCGCGGACCGATCCCCTCAATTTTCCCGCAGTACAATGGAGAACGGTGCAGATTGTCACGAATTATCTGATGGGTTTTCTCATTTGTATAAGTCAAGTAGCAAGAGACCTTATTTTTCCCAGAATCCTCCGTTTCGAAGGAAAACGGCGTGATATCTTCATCGCCCTTCTGCTCCTCCATACCGGAAAAGTCGACGCTGTTGCGATTAATGCGCGCGGGCGTTCCGGTCTTGAAACGCATCAGACGGATTCCAATCTCCTGCAGGCTTTCCGATAGACGGTTTGCGGGGAATAATCCGTCCGGGCCTCCGCTGTAGGAAACATCACCGATTATGATTTTACCTTTCAGGTAAGTCCCGGTTGATATAATAACGGCTTTCGCCTGAAACCATGCACCCGTATGGGTAATGACGCCTGTGACCTGTTTTCCCTCGCACAGTACCCGCACGATCTCCGCCTGTTTTAAATCAAGATTCTCCGTACGCTCCAGCGTCTGCTTCATCAGCGCCTGATAAGCACGCCGGTCGGACTGTACCCGCAGGGAGTATACCGCCGGACCTTTGCCCCGGTTCAGGATTCTCGACTGCAAAAATGTCTTGTCCGCCGCCTTGCCCATCTCTCCGCCCAACGCATCGATTTCCCGCACAAGATGCCCTTTTGCGGTCCCGCCGATGGAGGGATTACACGGCATATTTGCCACAGAATCCAGATTCAGGGTGAACAACGCTGTTTTCACACCCAGACGCGCACAGGCCAGAGCAGCCTCGCATCCGGCATGTCCCGCGCCGACTACCACTGCATCATATTCTCCCGCAAAATAAGACGCCCCCTCCGGCATTACGGGCATCTCGTTTTCAACATACATTCATTTTTCCCCTTCAACACACACAATTCTATACATTTTACCATAGTTTATTTTACTATTGTACCATTTTTTCCGTACAATGGCAACCTCTATTTCGAAATTTCATCTGATTTTCATGGAGGATTGACAACACTGCCCCCGCATGATATGATAATCTTTAAGAAAGGAAGGATGTTGATGTACACCGCAAAAGAAAACCGCTATGAAATCATGACCTATAACCGGTGCGGAAACAGCGGACTCATGCTTCCCGCTGTTTCGCTCGGCCTCTGGCATAACTTTGGCAGCTGTGACCGGTTCGACAATATGCGCGACATGGTCACCACCGCGTTTGACAATGGTATCACCCATTTCGATTTGGCAAACAACTACGGTCCTTACCCGGGAAGCGCGGAGGAGAATTTCGGAAAACTGCTGAAAAACGAGCTTGCGCCTTACCGCAACGAGCTTGTAATTTCCTCCAAGGCCGGATACCGCATGTGGCCCGGACCATACGGTGAGTGGGGCAGCCGGAAATATTTGATTTCGAGTCTGGACGAAAGCCTGAAGCGGATGGGCCTTGATTATGTGGATATATTCTATTCCCACCGCTTTGACCCGGATACGCCTTTGGAGGAAACCATGGGCGCGCTGGACAGCATCGTTCGCCAAGGCAAGGCGCTCTATGTCGGCATTTCCTCCTATGACGCGGAGCAGACTAAACGCGCAATTGAGATTCTCGGTAATCTGGGTACCCCGCTGTTGATTCACCAGCCGCAGTACAATATGTTCAACCGCTGGATTGAACACGGACTGACCGATGTTCTGGAGCAGGAGGGCGTTGGTTCCATTGCGTTCTGCCCACTCGCACAAGGCCTGTTGACAGACCGCTATTTAAACAGCATTCCGTCCGATTCCCGCGCCGCAAAAGAACCAGATTTTCTGAAAAATACCGGCTTTGGTGATGACATGCTGGCAAAACTGCGAGACCTGAACGCACTTGCCGCACTGCGGGGGCAGACGCTTGCACAGATGGCCTTGGCATGGGCACTAAAGGTAGGAAAATTAACAAGCGTCTTGATTGGCGCAAGCCGTCCGGCACAAATTCTGGACAACATTCAATGCCTGCAAAACCCTGACTTTACAGCGTCTGAGCTGGAGAAGATCGATCGGATTTTAAATGGATAGGAGGAACACGGCCGCCTGCCTTCTGCTCTCTATTTGCCGCAGAAGGCTGAAACGATTTCAGATGTCTTTCCTCTGCAAAACCTTCCATTTGCCTGTTAAAGCTATATCTCAATTGATAATCTTCTTTTTCTAACGACCATTTACGCTCTATAAAGTACCAAAGGCCGCGGAACAAATTGTTCCGCGGCCTTTCAACTAAATTCTTTTATTCTTTTGGTATCTCTTTGATTTTATCCAGCATTCTCCTTAAAATGGTGACTGTTTCCGCTCTCGTCGCACCTTTATCCGGCGAAAAGCTGCCGTCGTCCATTCCATTGATAATGCCGACAGAATATGCCTTATCAATATATGGCTTCGCCCAGTCGGGGAGAATTGAACCATCCGTAAACGCTGGCGTTTCCGTCACGACTATTTCCTGCCCGCTCAGCTTTTCATATGCAAGCACTGCCATTTTACTGAGCTGTGCGCGGGTAACCTGCGCATCCGGATTGAACAGTCCTCCGTCTCCTTCGACAATGCCTGCCTCCTTCGCGGCCTCTACACAGGCCATGTACCATTTATCCTCTGTTACATCTGCAAACGCTCCCGTATAGGTTCCGTCCTCAAGCCCCATAACACGGGACAGCATCGCAACGGTTTCCGCCCGGGTGATCCCTCTGTCCGGATAGAAATTCCCGTCAGAATCGCCGTTCACATAGCCCTGTTCCGCCATATAATTGATATCGTCCTTTGCCCAGTGCAAATCAACATCATTGAAATGCGAATCTGATGGGGTTGTGGACGGAACGGGAGATGGAGAAGGCGAGGCGCTCGGCTCCGCGGTCGGTGTCAGATGGCCCGCATTTGGAATTCCGCCGCCTCCGTTACCGCCGGAAGATCCACCTCCGCCACCATTGCCTCCGCCGCCTGATTTTTCAGAATAGACGGTAATCATGCCGAGTTGCCTGGAGTATACCTTCGCGAAATCCGTCCCCTCATAGTAGGCGATATCACCGTTCGCAGTCACTTCTTCCGCAAGCGTCAGGCTGTCGCTGCTAATGCCACGGTTTGGCATCACTGTAGTCCCATCCGCTTCAACCGCCGCCCTCCAGGCACTGTTACCTGGGAAGGAGAAGATAATGACTCTATCAGAGGAAAGCTCTGTAAATGGAATGTCACCGAATGTGGTGCTGCCCAGCTTTTTATCGGAATCCTGTATGGGAGCCAATTCCATATTTCCGGTCCATTTTTTGGAACCGGTCAGCTTGGTTCCCTCCTGAATTTCTACTTTCGCCCAGTCCACAGCGTTCCCGCGCACCACCGGATAGGAAAGAGTCATTTCCGGCATCGTAACCGTCTTGGTCCCATCTTCATTTTCTTCCGCGATACTCTTCATCGTGTACTTTCCTATAAGTATGTCGTCACCCATCTTCACAAACGGAATCAGTTCGTCATTGAACATAACAAGCTCAATATTTTCCGGTGCGTTGAACCGGATATAATCCTTTTCCAGATTAATTGGGCTGGTTGTTTGGACATTTGCTGTGGTTCCGTTAAAGCTCACCGACAAATCGGATAATATGTCAGATGCTTCCATTAACGGTTGCCCATTTCGATTCACATAACTTACATCGGTTGCCGACATCATTTTAATTTTGCCGTCCGTGTTGGTTTCCATGTAATAAGAACTTGACAATGCGTCATACCAACTGAAACGGTGTGCCTTCGATATATCGTTGTTTACATAATAGGTAGCATCTGTGCCATCCGGCAGTTTCAGCGAAAATGCCGTGGCACTGTTATCCTCCGAATCGACCGGAATCATTTCTGTCGGAACCTCCACAGCCTGGTTCTCGGTTGGATAAAGTACCGTATTAATAACCGCATTCTCTACCGTATCCACGCTTACTTTATAAGAAGCGAATTTATCACCCATTGGGCCTGCATCCAACGTCGCAGAATCCAGTTTATCCTTTCCAACCGGATTAATTGATATATTTGCGCCGGAGGTGAAGTTCGTTTTAACGACACCTGTTTCCGGGTCAATCGACTGCTTCGCTGCAGACGGGAAATGCCAGGTCTGGTTGTAGGTGTTATAACCAGCTTCACGAAGCTGATGCGTCGTCAGAAAGTCTGATACAATGAAGTATTTTTTATCTTTAATAAATGAGACTTTCCGGGTATGGGTCGCTTCATCATATGCGCGGGAAACGCCGTTATAAAAATCCTGTTTCGGATTCATGTACATGGTTGTATCCGTCAGGTCATACAACGCATCCCATAGACTGTTAAATTTCTGGCCTGTCTCGTTCACCTCAACCGTGTTATGCGACTCCGTCCGGTTGCTCTGCCATGCCACTGCGGGGTGCCTACTGTCGTAGGAGGATTTCCCCGTATCCACCAGAAGCTGTCTGCCGTACGCAAACACATTCATGTGATTAACATGGTGGTGTCCGTGGCTGCCGCCTGCGCGCCCAATCAGGAAGGACTGCACATCGTCCTGCTCATCCCACCCGGAACGCATGGATGCCATTTTGGCGACCGGAAGGAAAAATGAAGTGTAACTCGGCATGGTCCCCTGCGAACCGCCGGTTCCATAGTAGAGCATTTCCGGATCGTTTATCTTCTCTGCAACACCTTTGATAATGCTGTCCAACCCTTTATTCGCACCACCATCGCCCCATTGGAATTCTGCGCCGTTCAACATGCCAAGGCCCATTTGCGCCTGCGCCGCCTTGATATAAAATTCCTCAAACGCGTCTGGTATCGTCAAATCGCCGGGCTTTACAATGTCGTAAAACTTTGTCATAGAGGCCAATACGCTGGCATCGTAACCGCTTGTCGATTCTTTATAGCCTCCGTCTTCAAAAAAGCCTTCCGTCGTAAACTGCATGATGCGGTTTTCAACATTGTCTATCCATTTATCCCGGTTCTTAAACTCTGGGAAATAGGTACAATAGCGAAGCAGACTGTCAATGGCAAATGCAAGTCCATTGATGTTAATCTGCCCTTCCATTCTGGGACCTGTCATCGCTTCCGGTTCCTGCCACATAAATTTCAGCAGGGAAGCAAAACTTTCTCCGTCAAGCACCTTACCATTGCCGGCTTCCTTGCTGACCTTATCCGCCGCAAGCGCCCCCCAGAAACATTGCTGCGAATAGGGATCGCCGCGGAAAGCGGAGTTCAGACGCATTTCCGTGTTGTACCAGTCATAGGTCAGACCGCCGTTTTCTTCTATCATATCCAAGAAAATCTCTGTGCCGCGCCGCGCAAACCATGGGTCTTTTGTTGCATAGGTTTCCGCGTACATTTTAGGAAGATTCCACAAACGGCAATTGACGTTAAAGAACTGATCGTGCGCACCTGCCGGTTTTCGCCAGTCATATTCTCCCGGGATATCCCGGTAGGAAAGAACACGGACCGGAAAACCGCTCCAGTTTATCGTATTTTCATCCCATGCGCTATCCTGCGAACGGAACAGTGCCACTTCCTTACCTTCCTCCGTGGAACGGCCGTATATATACAACCGTGCGCTTGTAACCTCAATATTCGGGTCCAAATCATTCAAACTGAATTTAATATGCCCCTGTCTGGTTCCGTTATCAATTGGTGCGCCGCCGACTGCTCCCAACGGTTTGTCAGGGGATTCCCACCACTCGCTCACCAGAATTTCATCTTCTTTTCCGTAGTTGGTGCTGGTGTAGGAACCGCCGCGAATGAACATGTCTGCACTCACCGGAATCTTAAGCTCTTTCACCCCCTGCTTTATCAGCAGATAAGCAGGATTACCACCTTCTTTTTCTTTTGCGTCAAAGCTGACAACCTGCTCTGTCCCTTCCTCTCCAAAATCCCGGTTGATAGAATGGAACAAAAAAGCAATCGTTCCGCCAGCCGACGCGGCTGTGATGCTGCCGGAAACATCGAAGTCATACCATTTATCCTCTGTGCTGACTGGGAACACATTCAGTACGGGGGTTTCCGATACAAAAATGCCCTCGGCCTGCGCCTTCGCACCCGGAATATCCCGTGTGGTTTGGAAAGAATGCTGCAGCTTTCTCCCCTGGAAATAGTTTAAGGCTGCTTCACGGGCGTTATACATATCGCCCGCTTTGACATACTCCTCAACCGCTTTCAGGTCTTCGGCATTATAGCCATTGTCATAATCATAATCAATTTTACTTTCAATTTCCCATGTCTGTGTTTCCTGATTCCATTTCCCAAAAAATTCCTCGTCTGACATTCTGTTCGTATATTGATACATCGGTGGCTCTTCAATTTTTGGCAAATCGGCTGTTTCCATATCACCCGTTGCCAAAACAGAAGGGACCCCAAACTGTAAAAGCATCAGGCAGGAAAGAAATATTCCTATTAGTTTTTTCATCGCAACTATCCTCCTCACTATCTCACCAGTCTATACAGAACCACTACCGCTTCCGCTCTCGTCGCATGGTTCTGCGGACGGAACGTTCCGTCCTCATAGCCCGACAGTGCTCCGCTTCCCACCAGCTTGCTCACGCTCGCCGACGCATATTCGCTTATTTCTCCGCTGTCGGCAAACCGCTCTTCTCCTGCTGTCAGTTCCATTCCCGCTGCTTGGGCCGCTTTCGCCGCCATCACCGACATATCCTGCCGGGTCACCGGTTCGTTCGCTCCGAAGCTGCCGTCTCCCATTCCGTTTACAATGCCCAGCGCGCAGCCTGCCGACACCACACCGTAGTACCAGTCTCCGGCCTTCACGTCGCTGAATGCTATCTCACCAGGCTCCGCTTCCAGGTGGAACGCATTCAGCAGAACCTTTAAAAACTCCGCCCGCGTAATGTTGCGCATTGGCTCAAACAGGCTGTTTCCGCTGCCTGAAATATAACCTTTTTCCGCATATGTTTCAATTGCTTCCTTCGCCCAAGGCACGTCCGCGATATCGCTGAAACGGTCTCCTGTTCCGTTCGGGCCAGGCGTTGGGCTTGTTGTCGGCGGGGTCACGTCTGACGGATACACCGGCATCGTCACGCCTCCGCCGCCGGAGCCGCCACTTCCAGAACCGCCGCCTGTTCCGCCTCCGCCGGAGCCGCCCACTGCCGGAATCGTAATTTGCGGCAATGTACGCACCACGGTTGCTTCCCCGTATTTCACCGTCATGGTCAGCACCGCCTTCGCCGCGGATTCTCCTTTCGCCGGCTGCGTCACCTTACCTGTATTGCTCAGGTATTGCGGATTGCTTGAGCTCCAGCTCACGCTGCTCCCGTTGCTGCTCTCTATCGGCAGTTCCAAATCCGATGTCACCCGGTCGAAGCTTCCTCCCGCGCTTTTCCTTACCTTTTCTTCCACCTCTTGCGCTCCTTCGGTCGCTAAGACCTTATCTGTTGTAACATAATATACTCCAATATCATTGACTTTTACCCCGTCGGCATTTTCAGCAAATTCAAATTTTAATTTTTTCGCGTTTACCGCATCAAAGGATATATCGCTGCCAGAACCAAGAGAGGTGAAATTGGTCCCCCCTTCTGAATAGGAAACTTTAACAGATTGATAGCTGCCGTCTGTGGTAATATAATTAATTTTTGTTTTTTCCGGAAGTGTCAGCGTCAGATAGTTCTGCATGTCATCCGCTTTTGGAGACCAGTAGGTAGAACTGTTATTATCCGAGACAAACGCGAATCTCGCATTTGCTCTGTCGGAGCTTCCCAGTACGGTAGCTTCTAACGCATAATTCATTTCCGGCACATTGAAGGTAAAGGTCTTTGCCTCACTCTGCGCCTCTCCTTTTTTCACTACGCAGGAAAGGATAACCTGCGTTATCTTTTTATTATCGTAGTCTTTTGGTGTTACAATGGCCGTCCCTGATGTCGGTCCGTTCGGGTTTATCAATTCCGGATGTGACGAGGTCCATATAATCTGAGAGCCGTATGTTCCCGTTACCGGGACATCGAAATCGTGCAGGACAAACCCATTAGCCGAAATATCTACTTTTTCAAAATCCGCATCCACGCTCTCCTGGTCCGTCTTTTCCCGTTTTACGGTAACGTCATATTCTTTCAGACTTTTTACTCCATCTTTTTCCACCAGTGCATAAAGCGTTACATCAACGTCGCTTTCATCTGAAGCAGGTCTTGTCACAACCGCTTTTCCATTTTCAATTTTCAGGGCGGATTCATCCGAAGAAATCCAGGTGATATTTGCCTCGCCGCTTGTAGTCTTCTGCGGGAGAATAAAATCATTTATCAGTTCGGTCAAATCCGCTTTTAATTCGATACTATTGGCATACGCGTCGACACTTTTCACAATGTCTGTGGCCACTTTGAAATTATCAATCAAATAATATCCTTTGGCACCGCTTGCGTATCCAAAGGCCAACTGTGCCAACTGAACACCATTCGCTTTGATTCTTCTCGGCTGGTCCACAATTTGTGAAGGCATTTTGCCGTCAATATATAAATCATACTGCTGGTTGGCCATATCAATCGTAAATTTGACATGGTGCCATTGGTTTGCTGTTATGCCTATCAAATAATTTTCCTGTCCCTGCATCGTCATAGCATCGCGTCTAGTTGGAATACGGGCCAAATCGCCGCTCATTGTCGGATTTGGATTATTCATGAACCAGATATGCCCATAGTCTTTAGACGGACTATAAATATCATATTCAATGGATGTCACCGTCTGGGCCGGTGCATTAAATACACTATGAACGACACCATGGACTGATGAACCTTCAAGATTGCCTGCACGCAGAACTTTATTGCCCGGGTTCGGCTTCGCCAGATTCCCCAAATCGCTGTCCAGCGTTCGGTCATTTACATTTGCTTCATCGACTACAGTATAGAAAAAGCTCGCTTCATTTGTCGGATTGGGAAGGGAAGAATCCGCTTGCCAAATGACCGTTCCATCTTCCAGCGTGTCCGTCGGGAGCGTCCCCGGTTCTGTGTTCTGAAAATCCTGCTCATGGATAACGTCCAGAACCTCTCCCATATTTGCAATCGTCAAATCATAACTCTCAGAAAGGGAATATTCTCCCATGTCAATTGCCGCCACGAGTTTTACTTTTTTATCTTCAGAGCTTCTTATAACATACGCTTTATCATTATGCACAAATAAGCTGTGCATATCTGACGACATCCACTCTACCGCTTTTCCTGTGGAGGTTTGGGAGGGCAACGAGAAATCATTCGTCACAGCATTTAAGTCCTGCCCTACAATCTCATTGATATCAAGTCCCGTTTCTCCGCTTGTTACCGCAGCCACGGTTAAAGCAAAGTTTCTGGATTCTGAACGCTCTCCGCTGGTAATTGTCGCAGTAAGCGTTACCGGCTTGTTTTCTCTGCCGCGGAATACGGATACCTTGCCATTAGAATCGATCGCAGCAGCGGAAACATCTGAAGATGCCCAGCTTAATTCAAATCCACCTGCAGTCTTCGGAAGCTGGAAGCCAGTTGTCAATGTGTCCGGCGTCTGGTCCTGTCCGACGATTGCTGCGATATCGATCTCATCCAGAGCGGTTGTAATATCATCTTTTGGCATTACAGTCAGCGGTATCTCCGCCAGTCCACGGTAGCCATCTTTTTCCGCGACTACCCACAAGGTAACGCTTGCGGCACCTTCTGTTTCCGCTGGGCGATTGACTGTTCCATCCGTGGCGATAATCTCAGGATTGGAAGAAATAAAAGACAGGCTTGCTCCCTCATATTCCTCAGGCAGATTCAGGTCGGCAGTTACGTCACCTGTCACGCCAATTGTTTCCGCGTTAATCTTTCCGGCGATTTCTAAGATTGGATTTACATATACTTTTATATCGTCAAACCATAGTTCGCCGCCTTTAGTTTTTTCTCCGGCAAGACCGAATGCCGCTTTCTGAAAATTCGTTCCACTCGGGACTCCCTCTGTGTTCTTCTGTGTGTCCAACCCTGACTGATAGACAGAGCCCGATCCATTATCAACATAGAAATCGAACTTAACAGTATTATCGTGTGCACTTTTAACCGTTGCGTCAATTGTCCCTTCATACCATTGCCCATAGTTCGCCATATAGCCTGTATTATGAATTTTATAGTTACTCGATTCCGAACCAGGAACATGTAAAATGCGGACATATTGGTTCCCAAGTGTTGAAAAATCTTTTGTAGCGATCAGCCAGGGCGACATGGAATCCACCGTAACCGGCTTTGTATTCTTAAAACGGTATTCAAATATTACATTACCGTCTGTTGGCGCATCAAAATTGGCATATACAATCTGACGAATCCGGTTTGCTTCCCCCGGCTGATTATTTACGAAATATTCCGCAGTGCCCTTTTTATAAATTCGCAGTGCCATATTGTCAGCACCTGGCTCCTGCGCCGCCCCAAAATAAAATTGTTCTTCTCCATTGGTCGTCAGCTGTGCGGCTTTATCCCCACTGATATTCGCATCCCTCCCCCAATGCCCATCATCAGGAAGACTGCCAACAGGTGTATCATCAAAA
>CABSKZ010000022.1 GCA_902478395.1 uncultured Eubacteriales bacterium
GCTTATATGGTTGTGCGGTCAATACATCAGGAGGCCGCTTGTGCCCTTTTTGGGGGACCGCCGGTCTATGAGTTTAGTTTGTACGCACAGGGAGAGCTGCGCCCTTCCGTGCGGTGGGGCGAAACGGTGCAATGAAATTACTTTGCAATTTCCTCCGTTTTTATACAATATATGGCAGAATATGCGCGTCTGGGCCGAGAGGTTCCGCCGTGGAGTTTAGAAAGGCTGTGATGATTTGAAATTTACAAAAATGCAGGGAATCGGAAATGATTATGTGTACGTGAATTGTTTTGAGGAAACAATAGAAAATCCAGGCGCGGCAGCAATCGCTGTCAGCGACAGGCATTTTGGCATCGGCTCCGATGGACTGGTGCTCATCCTGCCGTCGGATTCGGCGGATTTCAGGATGCGTATGTTCAACGCGGATGGTTCCGAAGCGGAAATGTGCGGAAATGCCATCCGCTGTGTCGGGAAATATGTGTATGACAACGGGATGACGGATCAAGAGGTCATCAGCGTGGAAACACCGGGCGGCGTAAAGGTGCTGTATATGGACTGTGTGGACGGAGTGGTGCAGACCGTCCGGGTGGATATGGGCGAACCAATTCTGAAACCGGAATTAATTCCAGTTGATGCGGATGGGGACAAGCTGGTCGGCGTGCCTCTCGAGGTGGACGGAGAAATCTATTCCGTCACGACAGTTTCTATGGGGAATCCCCACGCGGTGGTATATCTGGATGAGATTGACGATTTGGACATCGCCTCGCTCGGGCCAAAATTTGAAACACACCGTTTTTTCCCAAAACATACCAATACAGAATTTGTGCAGGTGGTGAATAAAGGAACCTTGAAGATGCGCGTTTGGGAGCGCGGTGCAGGGGAAACACTGGCCTGCGGCACAGGCGCGTGTGCAGTTTTGGTTTCAAGTGTGTTAAACGGCGTTTCGGAGCGAAAGGCAACCATTGAATTGCTCGGAGGCGAACTCGTTGTGGAATGGGATGAGGAGAGCAACCATATTTTCATGACGGGCGGCGCCAAAAAGGTATTTGACGGAGAAATCGATTTGGAAAATTTATAAAATCAGGCAGGAGAAGCGGGGAACAAACAAAAAAGGACGTGATAGAATGGCATTTGTGAATGAAAATTATCTGAAACTTCCGGGCAGCTATCTGTTTTCGGAAATCGCCAAGCGGGTGGCGGCATATACACAGACGCATCCGGAGGCGGACGTAATCCGGCTGGGGATTGGCGATGTGACGCGTCCGCTGCCGCCGGCTGTAATAAACAGCCTGCACAGTGCGGTTGACGATATGGCAAGCCCGGAAACCTTTCACGGATATGGCCCGGAACAGGGGTATGATTTCCTGCGGGAAGCCATCATTCGGACGGATTATAATACGCGGGGCATTTCGCTGGATGTAGACGAGGTATTTGTCAGTGACGGCGCGAAGAGTGATACGGGAAACATCGGCGATATTTTTGGCGTACAGAATATTGTAGCAATTTGCGATCCGGTGTATCCGGTTTATGCGGATACCAACGCGATGGCGGGCCGCGCGGGCAGCTATGGAATCGACGGGCGGTGGGACAGGCTTGTCTACATGCCCTGTACCGCGGAGAACGGATTTGTTCCCGCACTTCCGGAGAAGCGGGCGGATATCATCTATCTCTGTTTCCCGAATAATCCAACCGGGACGACGATTTCCAAGGCGGAGCTGGCAAAATGGGTGGCATACGCGCGGGAGAACCATTCCATCATTTTATATGATGCGGCATATGAGGCTTATATCAGCGAGAACGATGTGGCGCACAGCATCTATGAAATTGCGGGCGCAAAAGAGGTTGCATTGGAGTTCCGCAGTTTTTCAAAGAACGCGGGCTTTACCGGCACGCGCTGTGCCTTCACCGTGGTTCCGAAGGAACTATCGGCATATACAGAGGACGGAAGGAAGGTTTCTGTCAATCAATTATGGAACCGGCGTCAGACGACAAAATTCAATGGCGTGCCATATATTGTGCAGAAGGGCGCTGAGGCGGTTTATACGGAAGAAGGCCAGCGGCAGATTAAAGAACTGGTCGGGTACTATATGGAGAACGCGAAGGTTATTCGGGAGGGGCTGCGCGCGCTGGGGCTGGAAGCCTTTGGCGGTGTGAACGCGCCATACATCTGGCTGAAAACGCCGGATGGCTTGTCCTCGTGGGATTTCTTCGACAAACTGCTTTCGGAAGCAAACGTCGTGGGGACGCCGGGCAGCGGTTTCGGGCCGAGCGGAGAAGGCTATTTCCGGTTGACAGCCTTTGGCTCAAAGGAAAGCACTGTTGAGGCGGTTGAGCGGATCAAGACAAGACTGGTGCTGTAAAACGGCATGGTTCAGGAGGCAATGCGATGATTTTGGAAACGGAACGGCTGTATTTACGTGAAATGAGGCAGACAGATTTCGGCTCTTTATGCAGAATGCTGCAGGATGAAGAGGTCATGTACGCCTATGAACATGCGTTTTCGGAGGCGGAGGCACAGGAATGGCTCGAACGGCAGTTGCAACGTTATAAGGAGTATGGATTCGGACTATGGGCGGTCATCCTGAAAGAGACAGATGAAATGATAGGCCAATGCGGACTTACCATGCAGGATTGTAATGGGGAGCAGGTGCTCGAGGTTGGATATTTGTTCATGAAAAAGTATTGGCACCACGGATACGCGTCGGAGGCTGCGGTTGCCTGCAAGCAGTATGCGTTTGATAGATTGGGCGCACAAGAGGTATTTTCGATTATCCGCGACAGTAATCTGGCCTCTCAAAAGGTGGCAAAAAGAAATGGGATGACCCTGCGGGGCACCTTTGTAAAACACTATTATGGAATCGATATGCCGCATCTTGTATTTTCCGTCCGAAAAAACGAAGTGTGAGCAAAATAGAATTGTTTGGTACATATTACAGGCCGGAAGGGCGGTATGCCGCTCCTCCGGCCTGTTGCATATTTAATCGGAAACATTTTAAATCGGCTCGATGGGCCCAAGTGAGAACTGCCTCAGCCGACGCTTTTTATAATGATGAAGCACGCGCGGCCCGTCTTTTATGAAAGAGTGCGGAATAGAGCGCTTCCAAACAATAGGCGGCGAGAAATATCGGGGCAATCAACCCGGAATAATGATACCGCCCCGCGACCTCAACCAGCATTTGTGCAAGTGTCAATCCGATGATATACAGAACGGCAACCGCCAGGGCGGATCTTTCTTTTTTTACAGCCGCAATCACAGCACCGGCACAGGCCAGCAGAACAACGGCATAGTAAAACGCATCGCAGGCGATTCGGTAACCATCGTCGTTTTCCAGCACATTTACGGCATAGGACACACAATTGGAATCGTTGCCCCATAACACATGGAATTTGTCATAAAATAATTTGCCGAAATCCAGCCCGCCGAATTGAATTCGTTCAATCGCCCTGCCAAACATGGTGTTTTGTACATCCTCTGCCGTCCAACCTGACTTTTCATTGAGGTAACTCATATACCCGCTGTCTTCAAGGTTCCACATGCCCTTTGCTTCCTGGTTGAACCCGACGCAGATGTTATACCCCGGAATGCCGGCTGGCCGTTCTCCGACAAAAGACTGAACCAGCCAGGAAGAAAGCGGTGCGGTTACGGCATAAATAGCGGCGGCAGTAATAAACACGATTAGCTTCCGCCGGGTTGCCATACTGGCCAGCTTCTGCCAGCAGATGACAAACAACCAGATGAAGAACGCAATCAGCAGGATTGCGGCAATCGGCCGCGTCATATTGATAAAGCGCAGCAGAATTCCAAGCATCGCTCCAGCAACCATAAGCTTTGCAGGCGGCAAAGCAATTCTGTTTTTCCAAATCCAAACCATCAATGCGATGGAGAGCAGAATACCGCATGTATAAAGCGGCTCGGAAAGGCAGAACATGTTGTACATCGTCTGGGACGGAAGGAAAATCCAGATGAGCGAGGCAGTTACCGCGCCGCGTTTCCCAATTAATTCCTGTGCGATATGATAAATCAGCACCATTGAGGCGAGGGACAAGACCGTGTTTATAACAGGCGGAACGAGTTCAGAGGTTCCAAACAGCTTCATTAGCAGGCTCAAAAAACCGGAATAGCCGAAAATATGCGGAAACAGCGCGATATAACGAGCGTTATCGAGCGGTAGGTTCTGGCTCAGGTTTACGGCAGTATCAAAAAAAGTCTTGTAATCCGCATCCGGTTCAATCCGTACGGCCAGCACCCAGCTTAACTTAACCGCCAGGCAGAAAATTGACAAAATGAACAGACACAAACGGGAGGAAACCGAGTCGGAAATCCGCACCAGCAGAAGAATAAGAACGGTTCCGCCCAGTCCGCCCAACAGCGTAGCGGCAAGGCGCTGGCCGTAAAGTTCTACCGTGCTGTCAGGAAACAGCAGAGAACCGCGGATGACTTCCAGACCAAACCCTGCAAATAATAAATAGATGATGATTGTACAAATATTGGAAAACACAAGGCCGCGGTTCCGCAGATCCCTTCCATTTTTCCGCATGGAATCCCTCCGTATATCATTTTCCTGTTAATAGCATATATGACTTTTGAAAATATGTCAAGAAAAAATGTAGTGTACATTAATTTCATAGACAATTTTAACCATTTAATTTTCTGCTGCATTGTATATTTTTCATTCACCTGAGCAAACTAACGAACGTAACATACGTGTTACAACATATGATAGTTTTTTAGGAGGAATGACAATGTCTAAGAGAAACCAGTTTAACGACAACAAAAACGAAAACTGCCCGACTAGCCAGAATAACCAGAATCAGAACAACCAAAACCAGAACCAAAATAAAAATAACCAGAACCAACAGCAAAACAAAAAGAATAACCAATTCTCCAACTCTAACGACAACAACAACTGCAGATAGTACCAGACAAACCCCCGCTGAATATGGCGGGGGTTTTCAATTAACGGTGAAAAGTGGCGGAGCTTTTGTTCTAAAAACGTTCAAGTTCTATCGTTAGAAATAATTAGAGGAGAGGCCATAAGGTACGGTGTTAACATAATTTCATCTTAAGAACGGGCAATGCCTCATCCGTAGATGCTTCATATGAGAAAGGCTCACATAGTTATCTGTTAATAACTTTACAAGTTGCCTGTTGCATCCGTTTGTATAGGGCGCAGTGTGGCCTATTCCTCCGGCTTGAAACGCTTTGATAAATGTATATCAATAAGAAAGGCTGATTGTCAGGCGGCATGTGGTGAATGCATTTTATCCAGCTGGGCAGCGGGTTTGAAATCCCATACAAAACGAAAAGGAGACCACATCCTTACGGAGTGTCTCCCTTTTATTTTAATAGGTGAAAACTGATGAAGCCAAACAATCCAGGCTGAAACCGGTTTATTCTCCCTGCCCTGCTTTTAGCAGCTCGCTTTGGTGGGTTGTTATCAATGTGTCGATAATTTCGTCCAAATCCCCATTTAAAATACTGTCCAGACGGTGCAGCGTCAGACCGACGCGGTGGTCGGTCACCCGGCCCTGTGGGAAGTTGTAAGTACGGATTCGTTCACTTCTATCCCCAGTTCCGACCTGGCTTTTCCGTTCCTGCGCGATTTCTTCGTGCTGCTGGCTCTGCACGAGGTCATACAGTCGGGAACGTAAGATTTTCATTGCCTTGTCTTTATTTTTATGCTGGGATTTTTCGTCCTGACAGGATACCACCAAGCCAGTTGGGATATGCGTAATCCGGACTGCCGAGTCCGTCGTATTGACGCACTGTCCGCCAGGGCCGCCCGCGCGGAACACGTCGATCCGCAGGTCGTTGGCGTTGATTTCCACCTCAACCTCTTCCACTTCAGGAAGCACCGCAACTGTGACGGTAGAGGTATGAATTCTCCCGCCCGATTCAGTCGAAGGAATCCGCTGTACGCGGTGAACACCACTTTCAAACTTCAAGCGGGAATAGGCGCCTTGTCCTTCGATGCTGAACGAGATTTCTTTGAATCCGCCAAGCTCTGTCGGGCTGGAATTCAAGATTTCTACCTTCCAGCGCTTCGCTTCTGCGTACATAGAATACATGCGGAACAAGTCGCCGGCAAACAGAGCCGCCTCATCCCCGCCTGCACCACCGCGGATTTCTACAATAACGTTCTTGTCGTCGTTCGGGTCCTTCGGCAGGAGCAGGACCTTCAACTCCTCGTTGAACCGTTCGATTTTATTCTCACAGTCAGCAATTTCCTCTTCTACTAGCTCGCGCATTTCCTTGTCGAGGTCACCTTCCAGCATGGCACGGGACTCCGTCAGAGATTCCTGACATGCTTTGTATTCCCTGTATTTTTCCACAATTGGAGTGATGTCAGACTGCTCCTTGCACAGCTTCCGCCAAACCTCCTGGTCCGCTATAACCTCCGGGTCACTAATTTGTCTGCTTAACTCGTCGTAGCGTTCCTCTATAAACGATAATTTTTCAAACATTCTGTTTTTGCACCTCTTTGTTTAGTATGGGCAGAGGCTATTATATCATAGGTAAATACCATTTGCAAATAAATTTCTTTCAACTTCTTGAAAAAAAACCTTTACAACTCGGGAATTTTGTAGTAGTGTATTATAAGTAAGATTTTTTACGAGGCAGAAATCGGCGCATTCACATTTTGCAAGAAGGGCGGCGAAACGGGTATGACAGACCTGCGGTATTGGCTTTGGCTCACGCTTACAGAGGGAATGAACAGCAGGAAAATAACGGCCTTGCTGGAATATTTTAACTCACCGGAGGAAGTCTTTTTTGCAGAACCGGAAGCATTTTCAACAATACGCAGCCTGACTCAGCACGATTTAAACGCCCTGCAAAATAAAAGCCTGTCAAATGTGCAGGGGGTAACAGAAGCCTGCAAGCGGAACGGTATTCGGATTCTTACCTTTGATAATCCGCTTTATCCGCAAAATTTGGCGAACATTTTCGACCCGCCGTACGTCTTATATGTCAGAAGCAGAGAAAAGATAGATTTGAACCGTGAATTGCTGGTTTCCATTGTTGGAAACCGTGTTATGACGGAATATGGCCGCGCCGTTACCCTGGAGTTTTCACAGTCTCTTGCGCGTGCGGGGGTCGTTATCGTCAGCGGAATGGCCCGTGGAATCGACGGGGCGGCGCACACTGGGGCACTCCGGGCAGGCGGAAGAACCGTGGCGGTACTTGGCTGCGGCGTGGATGTGGCATACCCGAAGGAGCATGAAGAGCTGATGGCACAAATTGTCGCAAACGGCATGGTAATCAGTGAATACCCACCAGGAACCCCGCCGCTTGCACACCATTTCCCAGCACGAAACCGCATCATCAGCGGGCTTTCCGCCGCGACGGTCGTGACGGAGGCTGCACAGGACAGCGGTTCCCTGATTACTGCGGGACAAGCAGCTGAACAGGGACGCGAGGTATTCGCGGTGCCGGGCAACATCAATCAGCCGCACTCCGTGGGAACGAACGAACTTCTAAAATCCGGGGCGAGGCCAATAACCTCTGCTCTGGATGTGATACTCGAATTTCAGGATGAATATGTAAATAATGTAGAGGAAAACCCAGCTGTGGAAGAAGAACCAAAAACTGCGGCAAATTTACAGCTCGACAATGAACGTTTCGCAGGACTCTCCGATGAGGAAAAGCGAATCGTCGAAAACCTGTCACTAACCCCGGTCAGCGTAGACGTGCTTTGTGCCGCGTCTGGCCTGAGCGCAGAGGTTTTAAATTCCCAGCTTACCATGCTCGAAATTAAAGGGTTCATCACATCTCTTCCTGGCAGACATTACTGCCTGAAGATATAAGAGCCCCGATTCATTAAAATGTGTGGACACAAAAATTTTCCTGCACCAGAGATATGACATGGAAGAAATTGTGTAGCATTTAAATCTACCGCTTTAACCTCGCGGCATAAGCCTGCCGCAATGGATTGGAACCCGCTTTTGTAGAATGGGAGAAGCCATTGCAGGGTTGAAGGGGAGTTTGATATAGTATTATGGAACAAGGAGGTAGAAAATGGCAGCCAATTTAGTCATTGTGGAGTCTCCCGCCAAGGCGAAGACCATCAAGCAATATCTGGGGAAATCCTACAGCGTCATCGCATCGATGGGACATGTCCGCGACCTGCCGAAAAGCCAGATGGGCGTGGATATCGAACATGGCTTTACACCAAAATATATTACCATTCGCGGAAAGGGAGATTTGCTTGCCAAGCTGAAAAAGGAAGCAAAAGGCGCAAAGAAAATTTATCTCGCAACTGACCCCGACCGGGAAGGAGAGGCGATTTCCTGGCATCTTGCCAATTTACTGAATATTGAAGAGAATTCCAAATGCCGGATTGCGTTTAACGAAATTACCAAAACTGCGGTGCAGGCCGCTGTCAAAGAGCCACGCCCCATTGACAGGGACTTGGTCGACGCACAGCAGGCGCGCCGCATTCTGGACCGGATTGTGGGGTATAAAATCAGCCCGCTTCTCTGGAAAAAAGTGAAAAAAGGATTGAGTGCGGGGCGTGTCCAGTCCGTAACGACCCGCCTGATTGTGGACCGGGAACGGGAAATTGAGAAGTTTGTCCCGGAAGAATACTGGAGCATCGATGCACTTTTAAAGGATGAAAAGGCAGGGGACAGTTTTTCTGCGGCGTTTCACGGCAAGAACGGCAAAAAGCTGAAGCTCACCGATAAAGAAGCGGTAGATGCGGTTCTTGTGGATCTCAAGGGCGAACGCTTTGTGGTAGCAGGCGTTAAAACAGGGGAGAAAAAGCGCAACCCAGCGCCGCCGTTTACGACCAGTACACTCCAGCAGGAGGCCTCCCGTAAGCTGAACTTCACCGTGAAACGTACTATGACAGCGGCCCAGCACCTTTATGAGGGCGTCGCGGTGGAGGGACACGGCACGGTCGGTCTGATTACGTATATGAGGACAGACTCTCTACGCATCGCGAACGACGCAATGAATGAGGTTCGCGCGTATATCGGAGACAAATATGGCAGTAATTTTCTGCCGGGAAGCCCACGTGTATATAAGACGAAAAACAACGCGCAGGATGCGCACGAGGCAATCCGGCCGACCTATGTTTCCATTACGCCGGCGGAAGTCAAAAGCTCCCTTCCGGCGGATATGTACAAGCTCTATAAGCTGATTTGGGAGCGCTTTGTCGCCTGTCAGATGATGCCCGCAGTGTACGACACAATGAATGTCGATATCAATGCTGGAGCGTATTTGTTCAAGGCCAGCGGTTCCCACCTGAAATTCAAAGGCTTTATGACGTTATACGTGGAAGGGCGCGACGACGGCGCCGAGGAAAAGGACATGAAGCTTCCCCGCCTGTCGGTTCAGGATGAATTGGAGTTGCTGAAGCTGGAACATGCACAGCACTTTACCCAGCCGCCTCCAAGGTATACGGAAGCGACGCTGATTAAAACGCTTGAGGAAAAGGGCATCGGCCGTCCGAGTACCTACGCACCGACCATTACGACCATTACTGCGCGCGGTTATGTCGGCAGGGAAAAAAAGCAGCTGTTCCCAACGGAGCTTGGATGTGTAGTAACGGATATCATGACGCAGCATTTTTCCGATATTGTCGGCGTGGAGTTCACGGCGAATATGGAAAAAGAATTGGACTCTATTGAGGAAGGTTCTACAGACTGGGTTCAAATTCTGCAAGAGTTCTATACACCGTTTGAAAAAACACTGGAAAAAGCAGAAGAAGAAATTGGTGATGTGAAAATTGCAGATGAGGTTTCTGACGTTATCTGTGAAAAATGTGGGCGGAACATGGTCTATAAGATGGGCCGTTACGGCAAGTTTCTGGCCTGCCCTGGTTTCCCGGAATGCCGCAACGCCAAGCCGATAATTATCGATACCGGCGCCCAGTGTCCGCTGTGCGGCGGAAAAATCCTGGAGAAGAAATCCAAAGCAGGGAAAAAATATTTTGGCTGTGAGCATAATCCCAAATGCGAGTTTATGACTTGGGACCAGCCGGTTCCGGACGAAAAGTGTCCGGAATGTGGGGGTCTTCTGCTAAAAAAATACAGCAAACGAGGAAATAAAATCATCTGCTCTAATAAGGACTGTTCCTTTGAGCAGGAGGAAAAGAACAAGGCACCGAGCGAATAGAGAGTATTTTATTTATAAGAGTCCCGCTGCTGTAAGGAGTAGCTGAAAAATGTAGAATCGCCGGATCGGCTGGACAGATTTGCTCTGGCTGTTGTCCGGCGGTTTCCTTTAAGTGCCATTCATGAACGATAAAATCATAACCACCGGCAAAACCGGTGGTTATGATTTTATTATTACTTCATTGTACCGCTTTTTTCAATTATACTTGCAGTTTGGTTAAAGGCAAGGTATAATATACACAGAAAGTCTTGCAAAACAAGGCTTTCGGCTTTGCAGTCAAAAAATATTTCGCAATACCTATAGAAGAGAGAAGGTTCATATTTACAATATATTTTAAAGGAGGAAGATGGGTATGCATAATAAGAAACTTGTGATTTTATTAACAGTATTTTTCATGCTGTTCTCCGTTTCTGCTTCTGCTCAGGAAAGCTTGGTTGATATGCTTTTGGGCAGCGGAACAGGGCAGAACGAAGCCGGGCTGCAGGAGTCGGGAGAAACAGTATTAATCGTAGAGGTGGATGGCACTCCACTATTGAGAAACAGCGCGGGTATGTATCGGAACGGCTCCGCGTTGCGTACACAGATGAAAGCAAATCTGTCGGTTCAGTCTGAGGTACAGTCTGAAATTCAGAAACTGTCTGATTTGCCGATTCAAATCGAACATACATATACAAATGTTTTGAACGGTTTTTCCGTCCGGGTACAGGACGCTTCCGATATTGAAAAGATTGCGGCTTTGCCAGGGGTGAGAAGGGTAAGTGTTTCGCAGGCTTACAAGCTGCCGGAGCTTATCCCGGGCGAGGCACAGATGGAAGTGGCAGAGGGCGGGGAGGCGCGGCTTGCCACCTCGACCGGACTGATTGGTGCGGACAAGCTCAATGACGCCGGTTTTAGCGGTGAAGGTCAGGTTGTTGCCGTATTGGACTCCGAGCTTGATGTCAACCACGAATTTTTCAGTCAGGAGCCGGTAAATCCAAAATATACCAAGAATGATATCGAGGAACTGCTGCGGCAGGAGGGCCTGCATTTTAATCTTACGGCGGACGACGTTTATAAAAGTGCAAAAATTCCGTTTGCCTACGACTACGCGCTCAACAGCCCGGAGGTTTATGATGCATCGAACATACACGGTTCACATGTGAGCGGCACGGTAGCGGGCAAGGGCGGAACCGGACCGGACGGCAGCACGGCTTTTTCCGGTGTTGCGCCTGAAGCACAAATTGTTTTTATGAAGGTTTTTGATGGAGAATATGCGTGGGATGACATCATCATCCAGGCGATAGACGATTCTGTCAAATTGGGTGTGAGTGCGATCAACATGAGCTTGGGGACAGACTATGCCCAGCAGTATTGCAGCCTTCCCTTTTTAGAAGCAGTCTCAAATGCCCGGAAGGCAGGCGTGTTTGTTGCGTGTGCCGCCGGAAACGCAACTATGGGGTATGAGGACAACATACCATTGACAGAAAATATTGAATACGGAGCCGGTGGAACACCGGCGGCCTATTCCGAAGCGACGTCGGTCGCAGGGTATGCCAACACTGCGCTTTGGCTGAACGAGATGGTTCTGGACGACGGAACCAAAGTGCCGTTTACAGAGGGAAACGGACAGGAAAAGTTTGCACAGATGTTTTCTGATAAACCTTATTCATATATTTATGCAGGTTATGGGACGAAAGAGGAGTTTGACGCTTTGTTGGCAGATGGCGCAGCTCTGTCCGACAAAATCGCGTTGGTGAAGCAGTTTGGCCCGGAGGGAATGACCAGCGCTGAAAAGTTCGCCAATGCGGAAGCGGCAGGAGCGATTGGGAGTATATTCTGGTTTACGGAAGAGCTTGAATATGGTATTTCGGTGGCGGAAACGGAATTCCCGACCTGTATCGTCCAAAATTCAATGGGAGAACTGATGAGTGCAAAGGGGAGCGGAACCTTGCGGGCAAATCCCATTTCTGTGATGGTTCCTCTGGAACGGGACGATGCGCTGTATACATACACTTCCTGGGGCACGGACGAGACGCTGGAATTGAAGCCGGAAATTATGGCGCCGGGGGAAGGTATCTATTCCTCCGTGCCGGACGGGCAGTATATGTCTTTGAGCGGAACCTCAATGGCGACGCCTCATATTGCCGGAGCCGTTGCGCTGCTGAACCAGTGGTATGAACAGGCGGACAATACAACAGTGCCGAAGGGCGAGGGCATTAACCGTGCGGATTACCTTGAAGCGCTGATGATGAGCACCTCAACCATCGTCAAGCAGAAAAACGGGGTGCCTTATTCTCCGCGGCGGCAGTCTGCGGGCTTGGTGAATCTGGAAAATGCGGCGAAATCTCCGGTTATTCTGCGGGGGGACGGAGGAAAACCCAAGCTGAGCCTGAAGGACCATATGGACCAGGACTTCACCCTTCAATTCACCGCGGAAAACACCTCGGCATCCCAAAGTGCCACCTATGATAAGCTAACGGTTTACACCATGACGGATGGATATGTGGAAGAGAATGGTGAAACCCTTGTAAAGGGAACGGTTATGCTCAGCAATGTGACCTCTGATTTTTCGCCGGTCACCATAGCGCCGGGAGCCGCGGAAGATATCGGGATTTCAGTGTCTCTTGACGCAGCCGAGCTGGAGAAAAATGCGGCAATATTCCCAAATGGCTTTTATATCGACGGATTTGCGGAACTATCCAGTGTGGATGGCAGCGTTCCTCCAGTACATCTCCCGTTTATGGGGTTCTATGGTGATTGGCTTGATGCGCCGTTGTTCGACACGAACTATTATGACGACGAATATGCTGTACAGGGAACGAGTCTCGAGGCGGGTATGCCGGAGGAACAATGGATTCAATTGGGTATCAACCTGTTAAACGGTGAAAAGAATAAGGAACGCATTGCATTTTCTCCAAACGGAGACGGCGTAGCGGATGAACTGGCTGTGAATAGCTGCCTGTTACGCGGGGCCAGCGCGGTCATCTGGGAATTGAAAAATGAGGCCGGTGATGCTGTTGCAATGGCTGAACAGAAAAATGCAAGTAAATTTTATTTAAGCAGGGCAACGTTTGATCTGCCGGAATCTCTGCCCGATGGCCGATATACGGTCAGCGGTTACGGGTACCATGTTTATGATGCAGAGAAGGAGCGGTTGTTCACCTTTGGAGAAGAATTGCCTGTAGTAGTGGATACGCAGGCTCCCGAAATTACAGAAGCAATATTGACCGAGAAAAACGGAAAGACTTATTTGACCGTGACGGTTTCCGATAACTTCAATGTTCAGGGGATAGCCCTGTTGTCGGATGAATTTGAAAGCAGCCAGGCAGACTGGCAGAAAGATGTTGACAGTGCGAACGCGTCGGCTGAATTCGATATCACAGGTTGTGACCCCGCAAATATATCCATTTCTGCTGTTGACTATGCAATGAATGAAATAAACAGGCCGTTCCTCGCCGAAGTGATGGCAACGGTCAGCAGTGTTTCCACAAACGGCTTTACCGTAACGCTGGACCACCCGCTGGAACTGGCAAAAGAACAACTGACCCTGCGAGAGAGCGGAAGAGACGTTCCGATATCAGGTTTAACAAAAATGTCGGATACAACATACAGCGTGCGGGTAGGGCTTGCCTATGAGACGGAGTATACCCTCTCCTTTGATGTGGGAGATACGGTGATTGCATCTGTGACCTTCATGACGCCGGCTCGTCCTTCCAGCAGCGGCGGAAGCGGCGGCGGAAACGTCATACGCAGGCCGGCAGGCACAACGACAGATACTCCGGCGGACACCGACACGGTTTTCTTCCGCGACGTGAAGCAGTCGGACTGGTTCTATGAAGCGGTTACACAGATGGCGCAGCGCGGCATACTGCTCGGAAAGGGCGACGGCAGCTTTGCGCCGGACGAGACGGTTCGCCGGGCAGATTTTCTGATAATGGTCATGCGCGCGTATCAAATTGAGCCGGACGCATCCGCAGATACTAATTTTGCGGATGCGGGCAATACCTACTATACCGCATATCTTGCGAAAGCAAAAGCAGCCGGTATCGTAAACGGGACTGGGGATAACCGGTTTGCGCCGGAGGATACCTTAACACGGCAGGATATGTTTGTGATGCTGTACCGCATTTTAGATATCACCGGAAACATGCCGGTTTCGCAGGGCACGCCGCAGGTGTTCCGCGATGCCCAGCAAATAGCGGGTTATGCGGAAAAAGCCCTCGGTACGCTTTCCGCGGCGGGAGTCGTCAGCGGATTTGACGGCTTGGTGAATCCGCAGGCTTACACGCTTCGCAGCGAAGCTGCTCAAGTATTGTATAATCTTGTGAAATAGACGGACGTTTTCAGTGTGCTTGGGGAGCGGCAACGCCAATTGCCGGGCGCTTTCAGTCGTAGAGAGGACCATGCTGAGGAAAAAGAAAATTTGCCGTTATGCAGGATTTGCTCTGCTTGTTTGGATATGGGGGCGCAGACATAACACTGCAATCAAGTGAAATGATACGGCCATCCGGCACGAATCTGCCGGATGGCTCTTTTGTAATTTAAATTATAAATATGGAAGAGGAAGAGTTTTCATATGCTTTAAGATGTCCATTGCTAATGGAAGAGGTCTTGACAGCATGTACAGATATGTTATAATAAACACAGAAAAAATGATGAAAATAGATGGCTGCGTTTTTCGTATAGTACAGTACGCTTATGGCCTTATGTAAAACTTACGTTGTATAAAATTTAAAAAAGAGGAATGATACATATGAAGAAAAGATTGTTTGCATTACTGTTGTGTATTTTCTATGCCGCGGGGCTTTCTGCATTTGCCGCGGAGGAAAAAGCCCCTGTGCTGACTATTATCCATACGACTGACGTACACAGCAGGGTAGACGGCTATGCAGCTGTTGCCGCATTAGCGGACAAGTACCGGGCCGAAAGTGAAAACGTGCTGGTGCTGGATTCAGGAGATACGTTCCATGGCCTGCCGTTCGCCAATTTGGAGAAGGGAAAAGCGGTTGCTGAGGTGATGAAAGAAATCGGCTATGACGCAATGACAGCCGGAAACCATGACTTTAATTTCGGATGGCAGAGGCTGAAGGAGCTCGAGACGCTTTCCGGTGCTTCTGTCCTGGCGGCAAACGTGGTTACAGACGAGGGCGGGAAGGTGTTTGAGAACGACTATATCGTCCGCGAATTTGACGGTATGAAGGTCGGCATATTCGGTCTTGCTAATGATGACACACCGTCACAAACCGCGCCGGCAAACGTTATGGGCATTCGATTTGAGGATGAGATTGAAACTGCGGAAAAAGTGGTTGCGGAGCTGGACAGCAAAGTCGATTTTATCATTGCGCTGACACATGTTGGCAGCCTAGGCGTAGGAAACGGAACTAGCCTTGAATTGGCAGAAGCCGTTCCGGAAATTAACTTGATTTTGGATGGGCATACACACAATGAAAATAATGGCGAGATGGCCGGAAATACAATGGTAGTTGCGGATGGACGCTATTTGGAAAGTATCGGTGTTGTCAAAGTGTATGCGGATAAAACCATGGAATTCGAGCGCGTTCCGGTAACGGAGAAAAGTGAAACCAGCGAGCCGGTAAAAGAATTGATTGCATCCATCGATGCAAGCCATGCCGCACTTTTGTCGGAAATCGTCGGCGAGAGTGAAACCGTGTTAAACGCGGAAGTTCCGATTGTCCGCTCGCGGGAAACGAATTTTGGTAATTTGATTTGCGACAGCTATCTCGCGGAAACCGGTGCAGATGCTGCGCTTGAAAATGGCGGCGGGATTCGTAAAACGATTGGTATCGGTTCTTTTACCAAAGGCGATATTTTCAGCGCACTCCCGTTTGGAAACACACTCATAACCAAAGAATTGACCGGGACGGAGCTGAAAGAGGTTCTGGAGAACGCCATGCTCTGCGCAGATACGCTGGGCGGGGACTTCCTGCAGGTCGGTGGGATAACTTTTGATTATGACAGCAGCAAGCCGGAACTGGAACGCATCACAAATCTACAAATTTCCGGCAAGCCCATGGAGGAGGAAAAAACCTACACAGTAGCGGCGAACAGCTATATCGCATCCTCGTTCCTGCACCTGAAGGATAAACCGAATAAGGGCGAGTTTTCAACCTGTGATGAAATCCTTTTGAAATACATAAAAGAAAACGGGGTCACCGTTCCGGAAGAGACCAGAATCAATCAGGTAAATTTGTCGAAAGAGTGGTTAATTTCTCTGGATGGATATGCGGTTACGTCGGACAGGCAGCCGATTGTTGGAAATACCGTGTTTCTGCCGCTGCGCGCCGTCTTGGAACAGGCTGGTTTTACTGTGACCTGGGATGGAGCGGCTCAAACCGTGTATGCGGAAAAGGAAGGCAGCACGATTTCCGTAGATACCATAAAGCAGGAAGCACAGGTCAATGGCGGCGCAATTATTGAGATGCCGCTGCAGAATTTACAAGACCGCAATATGGCTGATATGGACGCGGTAGCTGCGATGCTGGATAAAGACGCGGCAGTTGACGAAAAAACACACTCAATCGTATTGTATAAAGCATAGTTCAAATTCTTCTTTAAAAATAAAGCCTGCTTTCTAGCAGAATATGAAACGGTCCGTATCCGGTGCTTTGGATACGGACCATTTTTGCTAAAAATTTTATATAAAATCTTGCGTTTTCTGCCGGAAAGGTGTATGATATTACGTACAAAACAGCAAGGAGGAATATGGATGAAGAAAGATAACGATAGGACGCTTGGACTGGTCCAGCTTTCGCTGATGTCGGCCCTGATTCTGATTATGGCATTTATACCATTTTTGGGCTATATTCCGCTTGGTTTTACGCGGGCTACCATCATACACATTCCGGTGATTATCGGGTCTATCCTGCTGGGGCCGAAAAAAGGGGCGTTTTTAGGACTGCTGTTTGGACTGACAAGCCTTTTAAACAACACATTTAATCCTACGGTTACCTCGTTTGTGTTCACCCCGTTCTATTCTGTTGGGGATACCAGCGGGAACGCTCTGAGTCTGGTGATTTGCTTTCTGCCGAGGATTTTGGTTGGAATTGTCCCCTATTATGTTTATAAAGGGATTCGTAAATTGCTGAAACAGAAAAAAGGCGCGGAGGCGGTATCGCTGTCTGCTGCGGGGCTTGCGGGCTCGCTCGTTCATACATTGCTGGTTATGAATTTTATTTATTTCTTTTTTGGACGGAGCTATGCAGCAGCTATGCAGGGCGTCTCAATTGAATCGCTGTATGGTGTGATTATGGGGGTTATTGGTATCAATGGCATGCCGGAAGCTATTGTAGCAGCAATTTTAACCACAGCAATTGGCGGAGCCCTCTTGCGGTCAAGAAGAAAGAAAAATCGATAGGCATTCCATAATTCGTAATCTTTTAGCAGACATGGGAAACATTCTCCCGTGTCTGCTTGTTTTTTTGTGTGTGGGAGTTTTCGTGTTCTAATTGCCCGAAAGCAATCATAAAAATAGGT
>CABSKZ010000023.1 GCA_902478395.1 uncultured Eubacteriales bacterium
CCGCCGTCAAACAGCGGGCAAATATCCCACCATTTTAAGCTGCCGAACAGATTTTTCAGAACCGTCATGGAATCCGCGCCCGGAAATTGCAGCGCCACATCCCAGACCGGGCTGACGCCCCAATCCCGGTCATATACGTCGTCGTCCTCCGTGCTGCGCGGATACCAAAGCCCATTCGCACCGTAGCTCATCCCCATACAGCCCGATAAAAACGCACGGTACATGTTGTACCGGATGGTGTAGGCACTGTGCGGCGGGAACTGGTGCCGCATAATTCCTTCCCAAACTGTTTCCAGAATGATCAGCGGGATATGCCTGCCGCCGCGTTCATGCTCCCACGCCTGTTTGTAATAGGAGGTATGGATGCCCCATGGGTCTTCATGTCCTCCCTCCAGCGCGACAACATCGACGGCTGGACATGCCCAGTCTTTGCGCGTCGTGTCCAGATTCCAGGGATTCGGCTGTGTCGTATATGCACGGTGGTATGGGTCCTGTTTGCGCAGATACGCTAACATTTTCAGCGAACGTTCATCCAGTCCGGATTCCTGTTTCGGCTTGCTGTCGAATTCCGGCCCCATCCCGTAGTGGATGGGCCACGCACAGTACCGTGCCGTCATATAGTCGAGTAAGTCCTCCCACTCCGCGTCGGTCGGCCATGTTTCCGCGTCGGCCCACATCGGCTGCGCGACAATAGTCATTCCACTTTCCAATATCGTGCGGAAGCAATCGTCCGCCACCTTCCAAAACGCGGGGTCAATGTCCCCCGTCTTGTGGTAATATTCCTGAATCTGCTTCCCTGGGCTTCCTTCTATGTATCCGATAACAATCGCCGTAAAGCCCTGCTGTTTCCGTTTTTCGATACATGGCCCCAGCACCTCCGGCGGCATTTTCACCGTTCCGGGGATAAACCACAGCGTGTCGCTCAGATAAAAGAACGGCGTACCGTCCGTATAGGTGATATAGCGCCCATTTCCCGAGGCTTTAAGAAAACCGCCATGCGTATAGAGTGGATTTCCTTCTTCAGGCGGGAGCGCACAAATCGCCCCCTGTTTCCCCTCCAGTTCCGGCAGGGAACTTTTCACCACATATTTCCATTCACCCTTTTCCGTTGGCGCGAAACGGATTTTAAATACATCTCCGCCGTCCCAGAATCCTGGAATAACCAGCTTCGTTCCGCTCTCCGAGCAAAATTCCGCCGTTATCTGCACCGTTTTCCAAGGCTTTTCTTCTGTATCATAACTTTTTACGCTGTGATAACACAGCTCTGTTGACTGCCAAACAGGTATCTCCTGCATGAGTTTCCTCCTCGTTGTTGAATTCCTAACCTTTTACCGCACCAATCATGACGCCCTTGACGAAATATTTCTGCACGAACGGGTATGCCGCCAGCACTGGGAAGCTCGCGATAAAGATAACCGCATATTTCATTGCTTCCGCAAGCTGCGCCTGCTGCGCCATATATTCCGCCTGCTCCGCCGTCATGCTCTGCGTCATATTGATATTCTGGTTCATAATCAGAATATTGCGGAGCACCAGCTGGAGGGGGAATTTATCCTGGTTGGACATATAAATCAACGCATTAAAATACTCATTCCAGTGCCCGACTCCGTAATAGAGCGCCATAACCGCGATAATCGCGGCGGAAAGCGGCAGAGCGATTGTGAAGAACGCCCGGAATTCGCTGCATCCGTCGATTTTTGCCGCCTCGTACAATTCCTCCGGAATGGAACTGGCGAAAAATGTCCGCGTAATAATCATATTATACACGGAAACCGCCCCCGGGATAATCATAGCCCAGATGGTATCGAGCATACCGAGATTTTTTACAAGCAAATATCCTGGAACCATTCCGCCGGAAAAATACATCGTAAAAATGAAGATACCCATAATTACGTTCCGGCCAATCAGCCTCTTTTTCGCCAGCGCATAGGCGCATGGAATGGTAACAGCCAGATTGATCAGCGTCCCCAGCGCAGTGTAGACAATGGTGTTGAAATATCCGGTCCAGATGCTCTTCTCCTTGAACACGTCTATGTACGCGTTCAGGTTGAACCCCTTCGGCCAAAACCAGACCTCTCCCAACGCAACGCTGTGCGCGTTGCTGACGGAAGCGATTATGATAAAGTAGAGCGGATATATCGTGATGACCATGATAGCCAGCAGCAAAATATAGTTGATGACACCGAACACGATGTCTCCTTTTGATTTCAGCATCGTTTTCCCCCTCCTTACCATAAGCTGGTTTCGCCGACCTTGCCGGCTACGAAATTGACAATGACCAGAATTACAAAGTTGATAACCGAGTTAAACAGACCGATGGCGGAGGAATAGCTGAACTTTCCCCCAACAATCCCGACCCGGTAGGTATACGTTGAAATGACGTCCGAAGCGTCCATATTCAGTGAATTCTGCAGCAGCAAAATCTTTTCATACCCCACCGAAAGCAGTGACCCGCTGCGCATAATCAGCAATATGACAATGGTCGGCAGAATACAGGGAATGTCCACGTGCCAGATTTTTTGCAGGCGGTTTGCCCCGTCAATCTGCGCCGATTCCACCACCTGCTGATCTACCGCAGACAGCGCGGAAAGGTAGATTATCGTTCCCCAGCCGGTTGTTTGCCAGATGTCGGAAAACACAAAAATTGTCTTGAAGCACTGCGGCATCATCATAAATTCCTTCCGTTCTCCGCCGAACAGAGCAATGATGTGGTTAATCAATCCCCTATCCTTGCTCAGGAACATGATTACCATACCACAGAGTACCACACTCGAAATGAAATACGGCGCATAGGTCACCATCTGTACTGTTTTTTTGAATTTGGTGTGGTGCACCTCGTTAATCATAATCGCCAGAATAATCGGCAGCGGGAAACCCGCTATGAGCTGATACAGGCTGATGGAAAAGGTGTTCCAGATAATCTGCCAGACATTCGGCAGGGTGAAAAACGCTTTAAAATGCTTCATTCCCACCCAGTTGCTTCCAAGAATTCCTTTGGTGAACTGATAATCCTTGAAGGATATCTGTACGCCATACATCGGAATGTAACAAAAAATGATAATATAAGCCAGCGCGGGCAGGATGAGCAGATACAACTGATAGTCCTTTCCCATTTGCCGCAGGCCGTCCTTCAAGGTATGCCTGCTGCTTTTCACTGCGGTATTTGTTGTTACAGCTCGTTTCATAACAGTTTCTCTCCTATCCCAAATAAAAACGTTTTCGCCCTAATTGCCGAATATGCAGAGGCTGCGGATGCTGATTGCGTCCTTTTCATACACGAACACGCGCATTCCCGGCTCAATATCAGAAGCCTTCACCGACAGCAGCTTGTCGCTGTCTGCGGAGTAATAGCTTCTCGTTGAACTCCCCGCAATGCGGAAGGAAACGATTCTTCCGCTGTTTTCCCTGATTTTCAGCATATTATTTTTGAATGTGATGACTTCCCCGGCATACCAAACCTCTCCTGCCTCCAGGGTAAAGCCCGGCTGAATTTTCATGGTTTCCCGGTCGTAGACCTCTTTCACATCGGTATACATGCCGGCTTTGTCGCTGATGACACGGAAGATATCGCCTTTTTGCAGCCCTCTTACATTGTCCGTCATCTCGTCGCCTTCCGTGCTGACAAACGTCACATCGCCGGACTCACCTTTTGCAAAAATTTTCAATGCTGCGTTGCCGTCTTCATCAATGGTTGTCGTCACCTTGTCGAACTGGTACATGTCTGTCTGCGGTGCGTCCGCCGCAGCCGTTTGAATCAGGATAATGTCTGCCGTACCATAATCCGTTTCGTTGTACACGTTGATATTGTAATCGATGTTATGCGTCAACGTGGAGACGTTCAGGATTTTATACTTCTTTTCATTGTCCATCTCATCGTCAGCAGGTACCGCAATGACCTTGCAATCCCCGTTGATATACAGCTCGTTTTCAAAGTGCATTCCCGTATAACCGTAGTAACGGCGCGAAGTCAGCTTTTCATACTTCACGCGGAAGGTATTCTGGTCATTTTCCGTTGGTTCCGGTATGAGTTGCGCCACTTCGATTTGATTAATCTCCCCATCGCTGTTCAGTTCATATTGGATCAGCTGGTGTTTTACCTGTAGGTTTTCATCCACGATTCCGAGTGCGGGGGCTTTGCCGATTGTCAGGGAGTCATAGCTCTGCCCGTTGACACGGACCTTGTCGGCCACCCGGTAAACGGTTGTGTTTCCCGCCATATCAAATATTTTGAGCATGCTGTTCGATTGCAGGCCCTGCGGCATATCCAGCGCGATGACACAGCCAAACTGTTTCGCCGTACCGTCGGCGCCTTTTGCGCACGCGGCAACCTTGCCGTAAGCAGTCAGGTAAAGGGTTACATTTTCCCCTAACGGTGCCGCTTCCAACACCTCGTCCCGGCATCTCTCCAGTATTTTGTATTCTCTGCCGTTCACCACAATGCGGTCCTCACCGGATATTTCTTCAACAGTCCCGCTTGTTTTTGCGTTAGATACGGAAATGGTTACAATCGTGTCTGCTCCGGCGATTGGCACAGAAAGCACACTGATGACGTCATACGCCGCTAAATCTGTGATAGCCGCGCTTTTTCCATCCTTTTCAATGGTGTAGTCCGTGTCCTTGAGCGCAATCGGCGCGGCGTTATATTTCAGATAGATATTCTCACCCAAGGATGAAGCCGTGTCCACCACATAAATTTCCGGCGCGTCGATTATCAACACATCATACCGTCCGTTCCGGTCGCTGTCCAGGAAGGTGAGCCTTCCCTCCTCCGGTGTAAGGTCTTGTTCTGTCAGCCCGCGCAGGAGCGCCTTTTTGTTGTATAATACATCGGTATCGCCACTGAACGAAATTTTCTCTTCGCGGCCGTTTTCATCCTCATACCGGACGCTTCCCGCACCGGCGCTGATGATATCGTCCGCATCCACAACAAGCCTGTCATTGCTGCTCTCCGGCGCATAAGCCGCCGCGAGCTGGTTTTCCTCGTCTGTAAAGCAGATAACGTTACAGCCAATCAACTCATGAACGGCTGGATTTCTGGTGTAATAAACCACATCATCAATTTCAACCGCGTTTTTTCCTGCTCGAATGTCTGGATTGGTCAAAGCCGTATACTGGTTCGCAGTCATCCGTCCGGTTATCCGGTTCAGTTTTAGGCGGGAGGAAAGAAGCGTGTCACCGTCTTTTCCCGAATAATACAAACCGTCTGAACGGATTTCCGGTGTTGCGACCGGAATTGTCAGCGCACTGTAAAGCATCTGCGCCGCCTTTTCCTTTGTCAGGTATTCCTCGGAGGTAACGCCCCGCAGTCCGATTTGTGAGGCTACGGTTATATATGCGCCCGTTTGGTTCATCGCGCGTGCCTTGTCACCGTATCCCAGCAGGTCCAAAACAATCATTGTGGCTTCCTTGACTGCAATTTTACTGTCCGGAGCCGTCCGTTCTTCCGGCGCATAGCCGAGCTGTTCTGCCATTGCGTCAAAGTCGGCACAGCTCACGCTGTAGGATGCGCCGAAACGTCCGCCGCCCAAATCGGTCATAATGCCGAGCGCGACCAGCATGGAAGCCGCTTCATCCGCCTTCGCGCCCGTCACATCGGAATAGGTCAAGAGACCATTTTCATTTCCTGTTGTTCCCGCTTGTCCGCCGTCCGATGAGATATAACGGAAGAAGTCGACGAGTATTTTCTTTTCGCTGGCCCCATCCGCTTTTTTGATGACTTTAATCGTATGCTCACCCGGCGCGAGCGTTTCCGACGCAAATATTTTTGCCTGCTTCTGAACCGTATCTGCGTAAAAACTCGCACTCCCCGCGGCGGCGCCGTCAATTTCAATTTCACATTCTGCGCCGCTGCTGTTTTTCAATCCATACAGCTCCACATTCGTCCCCTGAAAAGTCAGCGCCACCGAAGCGCCGTCCTCTCCGGCTGCGGACACGTAGCCCGCATAGTAGCTGGAATCGCTCCATTCCGTATGCGACCATCTTCCGGCGTATTCCAATTCTTCCGAATCAAGATTATCGACAATACTGCTTCCCGTTCCGGCCGCCCACGCAACCGTAAGGCCGGCCAGTAGAACAGCCGCGAGCGCTGCCGCCAACCACCGTTTTATATTGTTTCTCATCTGGCACCTCCCGCTTCCATAAACCGTTTCATCATAACTGCCGCCTGTGCCCGTGTTACTGGTATCTGCGGCGCAAAGCTGCCGTCGTCCATGCCAGTGAGAACTCCTGCGGCACAAAGCGTTTCAACCGCTGTTTTCGCATAATCTGCTACAGCAGCCGCGTCAGAAAAATCATTACTCTGCGTATTGCCCAGTGTAACCTGCTTTTTCTGGGCGATTCGATAGAGCATAACCGCCATATCCTGCCTTGTAATGCCTTCCCCTGCTCCAAAGTTTCCATCTCCGGTTCCGTTTGCGATTTCTTCCGCGCACAGTGCCGCTATGTATGGATACGCCCAGCTGTCTGCAGGGACATCGGTAAATGAGCAATCCTTATTTTCTATGGAGTAGCCGAACAGTGTAACCGCCATTTTGGAAAATTCCGCACGCGTTACCGGCTTGTCTGGCTGGAACGCGCCGTCTTCATAACCTGACAAGACATTTCTGCGGTATAAATCGTCTACAGCCGGTTTTGCCCAGTGGTTTTCCGGAAGGTCTGAAAATGCGGCGGCCTCCCGCACAATCGGCGGATATTCCAAGGAGGAATCATTTTGTTCTCCTGATGAAATTACATCATTGGAAACTGCATAATTACCGCCGCGTCCGCCTGAAGAACCACCTGAGGAGCCCCCGGAGCTTCCTCCGCCCGAAGAACCGCCGCCCTGATTTTTCAGGTCGCCGATTTCATCATTCAAATCGGCGAGCAGGTACGCAAAGTCCTTATATGCCTCAGATGAGGCGGATACTCTGGCATAGACGTTTTTATATGCCTGTGACAGAATACTTTCCTTCGCATCCGTAATAGTCATATCAAGCGCAGCAGCCGTGCGCTCCACAAGTCCGCGCAGCTGTTGGTAGCCGGTAAGAGTTTTGATGCCGGCCTGGTAGTTCAGGGAATAATATGCCTTTATCAGTTCTTGCTTCGTTTTCCACGTCTTGCCCTGCATCAGTTCCAGAACTTCAGCCAAATTCTGCTCGTCTATGGTAAGCCCCAGCAAATCGCTTCGGAGCATTGTTTCCCGTTCTGCATTATCTGCGGTATTAAACTTGTTGATAAACAACGAACCGTTAAACTTTTCTTTCAGGTCGTCTCCGGAAGCAAATGGCTTCTGTGCCATCAGCACTCCATAAAACGGCGCGTTGTTTTCCAGCGCCAGCGCCTCGTCAACGGAAAGGCCAATCAGACGGTAAACGCGCTCATATTCACCAGTTAAAACACTGCTTAACGTTTCCGCAGTCGCTCCGGAAATTGCTTCCAGTGCCTCGTCGACCGGCAGGTTTTTGATATCGTTATTTACCATGAACCGGTACGTCGCCTTCGGTTCCTCATCTTTTACAACCTGTGCGATTTCCTCTGGGCTGAGCGCAGCATCATAAATGCGCAAATCGTCAATCAGACCTTCAAAGCCCTGCCCGATTAATACATTATTTCCGGATTTGTTCAAGGTCCTGCGGGAGGAATTTGATGTGTTTGCAACCAGGAGGCCGTCTAAATATACCCGGACATCCCGTCCGTCATAAGTCACGGCAAGATGCTGCCAGCTTCCTGCCACAGCGGTTCCCGGCTGTGACTGCACATGTGCGTTATTCGTGTACCAGCTCAGGTTTCCACTATCGTCGCGAAGAGCCATCGCCCCCTGCACCGCGCCAGCTCCAAGAGATATGTCGATTCGGGCGCGGTAGGACTGATCCTTAAAAATAATGTCCTGTCCTTTTGTCACGCCGTTTGGCTTCATCCACGCCATCAGGGTCATCTGATTGTCGGGATTCAGCGCATCATGATTTGACACCGTCAGATAGCTGCTTCCGTCAAATTTCGCGGCCATACCGGTCATGCCTGCCGCAAAGCCAACGGTGCCGATTTTCATGGTATCAAAACCATTCGGGCCGGCGTCTTTGATGTTATTTTCAAAATTCCATTTTGCGATTAAGTTTTCCGCTTTCACCGCGTCTGCCCCGCTCCGCACGGAAACGGTTACCGGATTCAGCCCATCTTTCAGTGGGATGGTTGCAGCACCGTCTGTTACGGACTCCGCCTCGTTGACCTTTGTGATAAATCCCTCGTCAGCCGTTTCCGGTGTCAGCGTAATGCTGTCATTGTAGTCGCCGGATATTTCATATTCATAAATGTCAGGCGAAAAAGCAGGAGTGATTTCCCATCCGCCGGACAGGGATACACCCGATAGTGACACCTGCGCCGGCCGTTTCACCACAACCGTATAGTTCATTGATTCCCCGCCTGCTTTCGGCGCAACCCCGATGGTAAGCCGGGTGGTCCCCGGGTTCACCTCTACAACATTTCCCTCCGCCAGCGCGGCCAGTCCGTTAATGCGGACTTCCGCCTGCTCTGCATCAGTTGCCGCAGCGAACAGGGTAATGGAAGAGGTATCCACACCGACCTCCACTGTATATTGAGTCGTCTCGGGAGAGAAGGCCGGAACAAGTGGATAGCCGTCAACCGAAAGCGCGGACAAGGTCAAATCGACATCCGGCGCGAAAGTCTGATACTCGAAATAGTCCAGCATCAGCCTGCTCCCATTTGAATCTCCGTCGTGTGCGCCTTTTAAGACAATTTTTATTGTATGCTCCTCGGGAGTGAGGCCGGATTTTTCAAAAATCAACTTCTGATAGTCCGACCATCCGGTGGAATACAAATCGTAATCCCCTTGGGAAACATCATCTATGAATATCTCCGCGACGCCCAAAAGCGGATGCTTACGCGACACATAGCGTACCGCTGTACCCGTAAAGGTCAAAGACGCGCTCTGCCCCACTTCGTCATTGGTCACCATGACACTTGCGCCGCTGTCGTTTCCATCGCCGCCCCACGGCCCCCAGCTGCCTCCGGTGTATTGTATCTGGTTATCTGTATCTTCCACCCGAATCCATTCCTCCGCCACCGCCGACAGCGGCAGAAGAGCAAGCAGCATGACAGCCGCCAGAATGACGGATATTGTTTTTTTCATTAAAACCAACCTCCCAAAAAGTTTTTATTCCGTCCGGCCGCCGAACACATTGCGGATCGCCTTCAGATAGCCGTCGCCATAAACGGTGTCCGGTTCCAAATAGCCGCCCTCCGTCCATTCATTCCACGCGTAAAATATGCACATTTTCCGCTTTGGGGTATGCTCGTCCAGATATCGCTTAACTTGCTCAAGGCCTTTTTGGAATTCCGCCGGCGTGTTGTCTACCAATATCGGACAAAACGGGTAGACTGTTTCTTCAAAGACATCGGACTGAACCGTTCTTGGTGACGGGTCCCATCCCACGGTGATGTTTGGAATATAGTCTCTGCCGTACCGCTCTGCCAGTTCCCCGATTTTGCTAATGCAGGCGTCGCGGTATGCCGGATAAGGCTCAGCGGGAAAATGTGGTGTCGGCTCGTAGTGCAGCCAGCAATAGGAGGTCGTGGAATCGAAGCCAATGGCCGCAATTTCGTCTGGGTCGTCGTTCATGCCTTCCTCGCCAGGCAATATTGGCCGCGCTTTGATGACCATGTTCAGATGCAGCTCGCCCAGTCCGCGGCGGCGGACACGCTCGCGCAAATCCTCCATTGCCGCCTTGACGCCTGCCACACCCCCAAACGTATCTTTAAGCTGTGTGAAATCGTAGATGGAAAAGTAAAGCTTGCCATCTACTTTCCAGTAGGACGGATGTGCAAAATACGTTTCAATGATATATTCCGTCGCTTCATGAAAATTTTGCTGAAGCTCTTCCGGCGTTTCCCCCATGCTCGTCAGAACCGGGTTAGCTTCCGGAATTCTGGAAACCGGGTGGCCGCTTCCCCACAGGTGGTTTGCCCACATCAATGCGAAGTGAAGTTTGTCGTTATTTTTCGCCTTCAAAAATCCATCTTCCAGTGCGCCCGACAGGAACTTCCCTTCTTTATACCAGTACCAGTCGAAAATAAAGGCGTCCAGACCCGCTTCTGCCGCAGCATCGATTTTCTGCGCCATCACCTCCGGATCTGCCTCGTTCTGGTAGCCCCACTCGGGCACACGCGGCTGTTGGTGGCCCTGGAAACGGGGTGTGGCGGTTTTCATCAGCGCCCATTCGTTCCAGCCAGTGCCGTGCCATGCTTCATTCATTTTGTCTATATGATAGTTTGGAAAATAATACGTTCCCAACTGGTATTCCTTGCCCATTTTTCTTCTCCTTTATGATATGTTTTTGATAAAGGCTTTTTACCAACCCGTTAGGGCGGACTAGTCATGCCCGCCCCGCTGTTTAATCGTCTGTCCGCCGAGCGGATAATCACCGTTTGTTGTTCTTTGCCATCCCATTACAAAGCCCCTCGGCCCTGCATATTCCATATATCAGGCTATCCCGCATAAATAACCGATTATTCGTGATTCATATGGCTATTTCGAAGATATCGCCGCAGTAACCGGCAGCATGGACGCCATATCCTTCCATAGGAAAGCCTTTACATATGTGGTCTCCGGCGCCACCGCTGTCTGATAGTCGGATTGACCTACAACGACTGGAACCAGCGCCGCTCCTAGCATTTCATCCTGATTGTTAAAAGAGGCGATAATTAGAGTTGGCGCCGCATTATTTGACCCCAGCTTACTAAGCGATACGTTTGCTGTAGTACCCGTAAGCGAAACAGAATCCAGGCTATACTGCATGGTATAGGAAGCGTACCGGAAGCAGTCCAGCATCAGGCGGCAGGAATTTTTGCCGGAATCCTGCGGGCTGTGATCTTTGAGTACGACCTTGATGGTATGCGTTCCCTCCGGCAAATCGCTCTTTTCAAACGCCACAACCTGCTTGACATAGTATCCGAAGGTGTCCACATCTCCTTGATAAATATCGTCAATATATATTGATACCAGCCCTGTCAGCGTGTGCTGCTGCACCACATACTGGATTTGTGAACCATAAAATGTAAATTCCGCGCTGTTGCCTACCACATCGTTCGAAACGGAGACGGAATCGCCGCTGCTTCCGGAATCCGGCCAAATGCTCATACTTTCATTGTTGTAGTATACCTGCGGCGAATCATTCTCCACCGTGTTCCACACGAGTGTATCCGGATTTGTCGGCTGGGCGTCGGAGCGGTTCGCGTAAAAGAAGCAGTCGAGTAAAATTCTTGCGCCTCCGGAATTCTGCGGGCTGACACCCTTCTGCACCAGCTTCACGGTATGCCAGTCCGCCTCCAAATCCCACTTAGAAAACAGGATTTTACGGTAGTACGTGTCTGCACTGTACAAATCGATGACACCCTCGCTCACATTGTCTATAAAAATCTCGACCAGGCCTCCAAGCATATGGTTGCGTCCCATTACCTGGACATCTGTTCCAAAAAATTCAAATACAACGCTCCGTTCCCCATAGGAAAACGAACCGTCTGAGACCTGCGCACCGCCGGACAAATCGCCCTGGTCTCCCCAGTACTGCCAACCGCTGCCAATAATCTGGACATCCTCACTGTTTCCGTTGACCTGCGTCCATGAGACCGAATATTCCCCCTGAACCTTCAGGCAGTCAATAAACATCCGGCCGGCACTTGCATCATCTCCGTGAAGCGCGACAACTTCTACTTTTAGTGTATGTACCGTATCCGTTAACCCGGTCTTCTCAAACAACAGCTGCTGATACTCACTTCCTCCGGAATATAAATCGAACGTTCCTTGCGATACATCGTCAATGGTGACTTCGACAATGCCGCTCCAATAATGCTTTCTGCCGATAATCTGGATACCAGTACCGGCAAATGTGTATTCCATCGAGCGGCCTATCTGACCGTCTGACACCTGTACCGACGCATCGCTGTCACCGGTATCGCCTGGCCATACAGCCCAGCCTCCGTTAAATTTAATCAGCGGATCGGTATCCTGTATGGTAAACCATTGCGGCTCCGCACCTGCGGGAATAAGCAGAAGAGACATCATGAATACCACCGTAAGAATAGACACCCATTTTTTTAAGCTTTGCAGATTTGTCAAGTCAATCATCCTTTCATAACGTTATTATAAACGTTCCATAAAACCCATGTTGATTGCCGTCTTCTTAATCAAGCACCAGTACCCAATCCATTGCGTCGGGCCTGTCCGGCACCGTCAGGCTGTCTGTCCATGACACTGTGCCGCAATCTGTAAATTCCCCCGTTCTCGGGTTAAACCATCTTGCCTGATAAGCAGCTTTTTTTGCTGCCAGCCTGAGTGAAACAAAGGCGGTGTTCTCCGTTGTTTTCGGGATATAAACCACATAGCTGTTTCCACCGTCTATTTCAGCGGCAGACGCGGTGCAGTAATCTTGGGCCGGAGCAGCCCCCTCACCCTTGTCCGGAGGCAGAATTTTTTCATTATATTGCGATGCACCGAATACCGGCTCCAGCTTCCACCATTCCAGCGTTTCAAACAGTTTTTTCATATATCCAACCTGGAAGGAGCTTGGTTTATCAACCGCATCCCACCATGGCACGTTCGTTGCGCCCCAGGATTCCTCAAACGTATGGTCGTCATAATGCTGCACCGGATACCACAGCCCCTGTGTACCGTAATCTGTTCCCTTTGCGCCGGAAAGCCATCCCCGGTACTGATTGAAGCGAATCACATAATCGTCGTGTGCTGGATACCCATTGCGTACCAGTCCGTCCCATGTGGTTTCTGTTAAGACGCACGGAACGGATACGCCGTTCCTCTTAAATGCCCAGGCCTCGTTGTAATATGCTGTTGGGATACCGTAGGGGGCCTCATGTCCGCCCTCCAGCATCAAAAAGCCCACGCTAGCTTCCGGCCACTCCATTTTATCCGCATTTCCGGTGTGGCTCCATGGATTTGGCTGTGCTGTCAGCAAACGCCCGTACGGGTCCTTACTCTTAAAATAACGGAGAAGCTCCAGGCAGTCCTCCGCAAGCCCGCTTTCTACCTTATTTGCGCCATTATATTCCGGAACCATGCCGTATGTCATGTAATACGCCCCATAGCGCGCAAGCATATAATCGAGCAGTTCCTTCCATTCCTCCGCATCCGCCCAGCCAGCTTCCGCGCCCTGCCAGATTGGAAAAGCAATTTGCAGCATGCCATGCTCCATGATGGATTCAAAATACTGGTCGGCTGACTGCCAAAACGCAACATTGATGTTCTGTGTTTTGTGGAATGCCTCCTGAATGGAGATATTGGTGTTGTAGCCCAGGAACCCGGTTTTGAGAACCGTAAAGCCCTTCTCCTGCCTGTCGTCCAGAATAGAGTTGAAAGCGGACTGAATCCCCTTTTCCTCAAAAAATTCCCGGCCCATTTTCCGAATGGAAACCGCCGAAGCAGGCGCGCTAATTGGCAGATACTGGTCTGACGGCGTATACCAGAGCGTTTCAGACTGGTAATAAAACGGCGTGCCGTCCGTATAGGTCAGATACCGTCCATTCTCAGACGCTTTTATAAAGCCGCCGTGCTTATACAACATATTCGTTTCATCTGCCGCCGGTTCTAACACATTCACGGAAAATGCGCACTGTGCAAGAGACATCAGCTGCGGACATTTGGTCGTGATGTGCCACGTTCCCGGCTGCGCAGCGGTAAAGCGCAGCTTGAATATATTGCCTCCATCCCAGAACCCTGGAATGGTCAGAACGCTGCCATCAGGCGCCGTGCATTCCGCCTGGAACTGAACGGTTTTCCACGGGAACTCACTCTCCGAGAAAACCGTGTCCGTTTCAAACGTAAACTCCATCGGTTTCCACTGGTATCCGCTGCTTGCCGCCGTAACTTTCACATCTGTTGTCATTGGAACGGAAAGCGGCATCAACGTTTTTAAGTCTTGAAAAAGGAAGGCGCGCAGGGTGTTTGCTTTGGCCTGTTTCTGATATGCGACAAAAGCCTGTTCCGCCTCCGGCTCCACGTTCTGTATCGCTGTGCCAACCAGCACACCGCTGTTGTACTCCGCCAGCAGCAAAACCGGAGGTATGTCTGGTATGAACCCATTTTGGAAAAGGACGCTGACTCCGTCCTCCATTTCCTTTACCGAACAGATGGTTTTGGTACTGGACAGTTTTTGATACCGGAAGCAGTCCAGCATCAACCGCAGTCCGTTCACGTCTGTTTCACTTTTTCCTGCCAACACGACCCGAATGGTGTGGCTCCCCGGCTTGAGGCCAGTTTTTTCAAATATCACCTGCTGATAGGTGTCATAGGTTTGCTTGCATAAGTCAAATATGCCCTGGGAAACGCCGTCCAACAATACCTCTACCCTTCCGAGATACGGATGGTAGCGTGAAACATATTGAACTGCCGTTCCTTCAAAGGCAAACTCCACCCAGTTTCCGGCAACATCGTTGGAAACAGTGGCACTTCCGCCACTGTCTGAGGCATCCGGCCAGATGCCCCAGCCGCCGTTTTCACTGTAGGTCACGGCTTCGGCGTCATTTTCCACAACCGTCCATTCCGGCTCGGCGGCAAGCGCCGCAAAGTGCGGTACAATTCCTAAACTGAACACTATTATCAGCCAGACCGCAAATAGCTTTCTCAATGCAAGCCTCCTTACTCCGCTCTTTCCAGCACCAACAGCCAGTCCTCCGTATCTGGACGGTTCGGGATTGTCAGTTTGCCGCCGTCAAAGGCTGCTGTGCTTCCCTCCGAAAACGTTCCTTCCCTCGGATTAAACCATTTTGTTTGATAAGTTCCCGTCCCGCCGCTGACGGTCATCGTCAATGCCACGGAGGCGTCTGTCATTTTTGGAATATAAACCACATATTGTTTTCCGCTATCAATCGTCGCCACAAGCGCCTTTTTATAAGAATTTTCCGGCGGTGTGCCTTCTCCAGCAGGCGGCGGCAGAATCTTTTCACTGGCAGGAATCGCGTCAAATACCGGTTCCAGCTTCCACCACTCCATAGATTCAAAGAAATTCCGCATGTAGCCCAGCTGCTGTGCGCTTGGTTTGTAAATCGCGTCCCACCATGGTTCATTCGTCGCGCCCCAGGCATCCTCGAACATGGTATCGTCATAGTGCAGAACCGGATACCACAATCCCTGTACGCCATAGTCCGCACCCTTCGCGCCGAGCAGCCAACCGCGGTACTGATTGTAACGTACTACATAGTCGTCGTGCGGTGGATAATTGTTGCGTATAATGCCGTCCCATGTCGTTTCCACCACGACGGTAGGAACCGGCTTTCCGCCCCGGCGGTAGTTCCACGCCTGTTTATAATAGTCCTCACTGATGCCGTACGGCGTTTCGTGTCCGCCCTCCAGCATAATGAATTCCAGATATTCCTTATCCCACTCCATCTTGTCAGCATCTCCCGTCATGTTCCAGACAATCGGCTGTATGGTGTGAGCCCTGTCGTACGGGTCGATACTGTGCGCATACGCCAGCGCGTCCAGCGAGCATTTTGCCAGCCCGGACGCCTGTTTTGAGGAATCGTTATATTCCGGCCCCATTCCGTAAGTAACCGCCCACGCACCGTAACGAGCGTTCATGTAATCGAGAATTTCTTCATATTCAAAATAGGACGCCCAGCCGCCGGCCGCATCGACCCACGCCGGAAACGTGATTTGCACCATGTCGTGGTCCATGATGGATTTGAAATATTCATCTGTCATCTGCCATGCCTTGATGTCCAGTTCCCGTTTGGAGTGGTACAGCGCCTGCATGGAGTTGCCGTTGATGTTTCCTAAAAATCCGGTTCTCACGCCAGAAAAGCCCTGCTCCTGCCTCAGATCAAGAATATGGTTGAACGCGGAGGTAATTCCCTTTTCCGCGAAATATTCTTCTCCCATTGCTTCAATGGAATAAATGGATGCAGGCGCATCGATTGGCAGGAACTGGTCTGACGGCGTATACCACATGGTTTCCGTCGTGTAGTAAAACGGCGTGCCGTCCGTATAGGTCAAGTATCTGCCATTATCACTCGCTTTCAGGAATCCGCCGTGCCGGTATATCCGGTTGGTTTCGTCCTCGGCCGGTTCACTGAACTGAATACTGTAGCTCAAACCGTTGAGTGAAATGTCGTCAAAACATTTTGTCGTCATCGTCCAGGTCCCCGGCATGGTAGCCGTAAAACGCACTTTAAATATGTTGTCTCCGTCCCAGAAGCCCGGGATTGTCAGGACCGTTCCATCCGGACCTGTGAAGGCCGCTTCAAATTTGACGGACAGCCATGGTTTTTCCTCCAGCGTATAAATCTTTTCCGTCTCAAAAGTGTATTCAACCGGACGCCATTGCCGGTACAGGTTATCCTCCGCAGCAGTTACTTCCGCTGAACGAACGCCCTTCAACACTGTAGCCGTTCCTGAAGCCGCATCCCATATCAGTGCATTCTGCATGACATCCTGCACCAGGAAACGCAGCGGCGCCATCAGGCGGCCTTCCCGGTTCATCAATGGAACCTCGCATTCCAATGTTTTATCGCCGGCAATAACCGCTGTCTTATCCTGCGTCATAGAAATATGCTTATCACCGAGCACAATCTCCGCGGTGCTGGTTGCTTCATCCCACGTCACCGTACCGCCGAGCGCTTCCGAAAGCGCCCGCACCGGAAGCATAGTTCTCCCGTCCACAATCGCCGCCGAGACCTCCGGATTGTCCGGGTCTATCGCCCTCTCTTCCCCGTCAACCCGAAAGCGGTTGCTTCCGGCAGTAAACACAATCTTCTGCGTTCCCGCAGGAATTTGCAGTTCTTGCGCAACCGGAACCGGCTCCAGCGGTTTATAAATTGCGTCCGCATTTGCCCCGTCGCTCGACAGAAAGCTTTTTTGCAGGCTGAAATTGTCCAAAATCAGCCCAGTGGAAGAACCCGGCGTGTGCAGATACAGAAATGCGCTGGAAAGCGCACCCTCCCAGGTGATGTTCACAAACCGGCGGGCAACCTCTGTAAACGCGCCGCTGGTCAGGGGAATATTTTCTGTATTAATCCATTTCGGGTTCCCCGACGCATCTGTCAGCTCGATAACAGCACAGGCGCGGGGAATATCCCCGCCTGTGCTTTTTGCCATAACGCCAAAATCATAATAACCGGTTCCGCCGGAGGACAAGACCTCGGTGATGTCCTGCCTAACGGAATCTGATCCATTGGTTCTTCCGTCCAGTTTCAGCGCCTTCTGCCCGGCATAAGCATCTTCTGAAACTGTCAATTCCACTGTCCCGTTTTCAAGCCAGTTCTCGGTTCCGTTTTCAAATCCACTGTTTTTTATAAGGTTCCGGTCCGCGGCGGAAGCGTACCCCATCGCAGACAGCAGCATAACCGCCGAAACCAGCAATGTTAAGCACCGGTTAAAACGAGCTTTCATCCGGTGTTTCTGCCCCGCAGGCTGGGAGAAATATGCACTCCGCCTGCGAGACAAATTACTTTCCGCCACCGGTTGGCGGACATTCTTAGCACGGTAATCATTCATAAAAAGACTTGCCTCCATTCCAGAATCCGTCTTATTTGTTCAGCTTCGATAAATACTCGTCGTACCCTTTCTGGTAGAGGGAAACATATTCATC
>CABSKZ010000024.1 GCA_902478395.1 uncultured Eubacteriales bacterium
GTACAGGGTTCGGTTGAGGCGGTTAAGCAGTCGCTTGAAAAACTGACGAACGACGAAGTCCGTGTCAGGGTGATTCATGGCGGCGTGGGAGCCATTCGTGAATCGGACGTCATGCTGGCGACTGCCTCAGGCGCGATTATCGTCGGCTTCAATGTGCGGCCTGACCCGGGCGCGGCAGTTTCCGCCGAGCGCCAGGGCGTCGATATCAGGCTGTACCGCGTCATTTACACGGCAATCGAGGAAATTGAAGCAGCGATGAAGGGTATGCTGGAACCGACCTATAAAGAAGTGGTGACCGGCCACGCGGAAATCCGCCAGACCTTTAAAGTTTCCGGCGTGGGAACCATTGCTGGCTGTTATGTGACTGACGGAACCCTTAACCGGAATTCACAGGTGCGGGTTGTGCGCGACGGCATCGTGGTGCATGAGGGCATGCTTGCATCCTTAAAACGTTTCAAGGATGATGTAAAAGAAGTCAACTCCGGCTACGAATGCGGACTTGGGATTGAGAACTTCAATGACATCAAGGAAGGCGATGTCGTCGAAGGGTTTAATATGGTAGAGGTTGAGAGATAATAAATGGCATGGGTGCAGATAGATAGCATGTCTGTGCCGGAAAGGAAGTGCCAACATGAGTGCAAACAGAATAAACCGGATAAACGAGGAAGTCAAACGGGAGTTGTCTGAAATTCTCCGGGATTTGAAGGATCCGCGTATTCCGATGATGACCAGCGTCGTTACCGTAAACGTCACGAATGATCTGCGTTATGCGAAGGTCTTTGTCAGCGTGTTGGGTGATGAGGCTGTCAAGAAAGATGCCATTGCCGGTCTGAAGCAGGCAGGGGGATTTGTGCGGCGGGAAATCGGCCACAGGCTGAATTTGCGGTATACGCCCGAACTGGTGTGGGAATTGGATAATTCCATTGAACATGGTGCACACATCAATGAGCTGCTGCACAGGACAGCAAAGCATAACGGAGAGAAAAAAGAATGAGTACACTAAAAGAAATAGCGAAAAAACTGAAAGCGGCGAATAAGGTGGCGGTCTTTACGCATTTAAATCCAGACGGGGACGCGCTGGGGTCTGCCTTTGCCATAAAATCGGTTTTGAAGCATATTGGAAAAGATGCGCAGGTGTATCTTGAAGCGCCCGTGCCACATAAGTTTTTATTTTTGCAGGGGGAGTACCAAACCGGCGGCAGTGGAACTGTCACCGGGGCGGATACTGCCCTTGCAGTCGATTGCGGCGCGGCTGGAAGGCTTGGTACCTTGGCGGACGCATATCTTGCCGCACCAGTGAAGCTGTGTGTGGATCATCACCTTTCGAATGAACCGTTCGGAGATATTTATTTTACGGATCCAGAAGCCGGGGCGACAGCCGAGCTGATTTATGAACTGGCTCTGCTCCTTTCCGACGAAATCCCCATGGAAGCGATGCGGGGGATTTATACTGGACTTTCAACGGACACCGGACATTTTAAATATTCCAACGCGACAGTGCATACGTTTTCTGTAGCGGCGGACCTTCTGCGAAGGGGGCTAAACCACAGGGAAATCACACGGCCGCTGTACGACACGGTGAAGCTTGGTAAACTGCGCTTCAACGGCGCGGCGGCAAATAACATCCGGCTCCACGCGAACGGCTTGGTAGCGTCGCTTCGCTGTCCGGACAGCATGCTTGCAGAGTATGGTTTGCAGCACGACGACATTGAAGAGCTGCCGAATATGCCTCTTTCGCTGGAGCACGTGTTGGTGGGGATTCTGGTTAAGGACAACACAGGCCGGGGCGGACTGAAAGTCAGCCTGCGGGGGAAGGATACTGTGGATCTGTCAAAAGTCGCATCACAGTTTGGCGGCGGCGGTCACAAAAACGCCGCGGCATTTGTGACGCAGGACGGGCCGGAGGAAATTCTTGAAAAGCTCATACCTATTTTGGATCAAGCCTTGAAAAACGCGGGTGTCGCAGTGCAGGTGGCGGACGTTATCAGCACTTACATATACAGAGATTCGGAGTACACAGGAGAAAGCAATGTTTGACAACAGCTTGAAAACGGTAGATTTATACACAGACGGTGCATGCAGCGGAAACCCAGGGCCAGGTGGTTACGGTGCGGTTTTGAAATTCAACGGAAAGGTGAAAGAGCTTTCCGGAGGCTATCGCAGTACGACGAATAACCGCATGGAAATTCTTGCGGTTATCAAGGGGCTTACGGCCTTGCGCGAACCCTGCAATGTGAATGTTTATTCTGACAGCAAATATGTTGTGGATGCAATTACGCAGGGGTGGGTTTATAAATGGGAATCCAAAGGCTGGATGCGGACCAATAAGGATCCGGCGCTGAACGTAGATTTGTGGGAACAGCTATTGGTGCTGCTCGATGAACATAACGTGGAATTTCACTGGGTTAAGGGACATGCCGGACATCCAGAAAATGAGCGGTGCGACCGGCTTGCGGTTGCCGCATATAACAGCGAAGAACTGGAAGAAGATGAAGAATACCTAGGTTAAATGCCGGAGAAACGTCCGGCTGATATATAAAGAGGTGTATAAAAGCATGTTTTTCGATACACATACACATCTGGACGACAATCGGTTTGATGCGGACCGAGAGGAGGTCATCACGGCGTGCAGGGAAAGCGGCGTTTCCCTCGCAGTGAATGTGGGAGCGGATATGCCGTCCTCGCAAAACAGCGTGGCTCTGGCACAGAGTCATGATTTTATTTACGCGGCGGTCGGTGTCCACCCGCATGAGGTGGAACCGCTGAATGATGCAGACATGGATACGCTAAAACGGTTAGCGAAGGAATCGAAGGTGGTTGCCATCGGAGAAATTGGGCTGGATTATTACTATGACAATTCTCCGCGTGAACTGCAAAAAAAGTGGTTTGCCCGGCAACTGGAACTGGCAAAAGAACTTGGCCTGCCATATATCGTCCACGACAGGGACGCACATGGGGACACGATGGATATCATCCGGGAATCCGGCTACTATAACGGAGTTTTGCACTGCTTTTCCGGCAGCGCGGAGATGACGAAAGAACTGGTAAAGTGGGGCATGATGATATCGTTTGCCGGCCCGGTGACGTTCAAGAACGCAACGAAGGTCAAGGAAGCGGCGATGGCCGTTCCATTGGAACGGCTGCTGATTGAGACGGACAGCCCATACCTCACGCCGGAGCCGCATCGTGGAAAACGCAATGATTCTTCCTATGTACGGTATGTAGCGGAGGAAATCGCCAGATTAAGAGGACTGGAAATCTCCGAGGCCGCACGGATAACAAAAGAAAACGGAATGCGTTTTTTCGGAATCGGAAAGCAGGGGTGAAGGCTATGACAATCTGTTATGTTTTGGGGGAACAGCTTTATGTGAACCTGACCAACCGCTGCACCAACCGGTGCTGCTTCTGTGTGCGGGACGAAAAGGACGGGATAGACCCAAACGTCGATTTGTGGCTGGAACGGGAACCGACAACAGAAGAGATTATTGCGGACCTTGCGGCGCACAGCCCAGAAAATTACAGGGAAGTGGTGTTCTGCGGTTATGGGGAACCAATGATACGGTTCGATGAACTGATTTCCGCCGCGAAATTCTTGAAAAAAAGTTATGGCTCAAAAATCCGTATCAATACGAACGGACACGCGAACCGCATCCACGGCCGCGACGTGACGCCGGAAATGGCGGGGCTGGTTGATGTAGTATCCATCAGCCTGAACGCGAAGGATGCGGCACAGTACGAAAAGCTTTGCCATTGTGATTACGGTGAAGATGGATTCAGGGAAATGGTTGATTTTACAAAAAAGTGCAGGCAGGTTATTCCGCGCGTAATTCTCTCCGTGGTGGACATTCTCCCACCGGAGGACCTTGCGGCCTGTGGGAAGCTGGCGGAGGAGTTGGGCGTGGAGTTCCGTGTGCGGGAAAAAATCTGACATTCGTTGGTACAACGATATATTTCGATACAAATAGACAGATGGCGGTTACTGCCGTTGGTATGGGCAACTGTTTCCGATAGAATCGAAACCTAAAACAGAAATTTTGCTATAAGGAGTTTTACCATGGATTTTACGAATTTGATTTCAGATAGAATGAAGGGGGTCAAGGCCTCCGCGGTGCGGGAAATATTCAAGGTCACCGGGCAGCCGGGTGTTATTTCACTGGCTGGCGGTAACCCCGCGCCGGAGAGTTTTCCAGTGGAGGAAATTAAGAAAATTGCGGCGCAGATTCTGGAAAACGAACCGGTTGCGGCGTTGCAATACGGCGTGTCGGAGGGCTTTCCATTGCTGCGGGAGCTGGTCAAAAAGCGTCTGTTAGAAAAATTCGGAATTGGAAAAGACACAGACGATTTGATTATCGTCAGCGGCGCACAGCAGGGCGCGGACCTAGCCACCAAGGCACTGATTAATGAAGGTGACGGAGTCGTGTGCGAGGAACCGAGCTTCATCGGCTGTTTGAACACGTTCCGTACTTACAATGCGAAACTGTACGGCGTGCCGATGAACAGCGACGGCATGGATGTGGACAAATTGGAACAGGTTTTGAAAGAGAATAAAAATATTAAAATGATATACACCATCCCGACCTTTCAGAATCCGTCGGGCATTACTTCGAGTCTGGCGGTCCGGAAACGGATGCTGGAACTTGCGGTGCAGTACAACGTTGTCATACTGGAGGATAACCCATATGGCGAGCTTCGGTTTGCAGGGGAGGATGTTCCAGCCATCAAATCCATGGACACGACGGGCAATGTCATTTATATCGGTTCCTTTTCAAAGGTGTTTGCGCCGGGCGTACGCCTTGCCTATATGATGTTCGATAAAGGAATTGCAGAGAAAATTGTGGTCGGCAAACAGGCAACAGACGTACATACAAACAACCTGTCGCAAATGCTGGCGGCTTATTATATGCGTGACTACGATATGGATGTGGCGATTGAAAAGAGCCGGAAGCTGTACCAGCACCGGTGTAACTATATGCTCGAGTGCATGGACCGGTATTTCCCGGACGGTGTAACCTATACTAGGCCGGAAGGCGGCATTTTCATTTGGGTCACGCTGCCGGAGGGAATGGACAGCAGCGCATTATTCAAGGAAGCGGTGGAACAGAAAGTCGCGTTCGTGCCGGGAAATGCGTTCATGACGGATCTCGACAAGCCGTGCAATGCGTTCCGGCTGAACTATTCCACCATGCCTGACGATAAAATTGAGCAGGGCATCAAACTGCTTGGTGAATTATTAAAACAAAAACTGAACTAGGAGGGGTAGAGATGGACGAAAAGAAAACCATATTTTCCGGCGTACAGCCGTCCGGCGAACTGACGCTGGGAAATTACCTGGGGGCGCTTAAGAACTGGGTGAAACTACAGGACGAATACAATTGTATTTATTCCATTGTGGACATGCACGCCATAACCGTCCGTCAGGACCCAAAGGAACTGCGCCGGAGAAGCATTGATTTGCTCAAAATTTACATGGCGGTAGGCATCGACCCAGAAAAATCGCTGCTGTTTCTCCAGTCCCATGTTCCGCAGCACGCGGAATTAACGTGGGTGCTGTCCTGCAACACACAGATGGGCGAGCTTTCCCGCATGACACAGTTTAAAGAAAAATCGAAATCCCATGCTGACGATGTGAACGCGGGGCTGTTCACCTATCCGGTGCTGATGGCGGCTGACATTCTGCTGTATCAGGCAGATCTGGTTCCGGTAGGGCACGATCAGCTTCAGCACATTGAAATTACACGGGATATCGCGAACCGTTTCAACTTCCACTACGGGGAAACCTTCACAATTCCAGAGCCGTTCGTGCCGAAGGCGGGTGCGCGGGTCATGAGCTTGCAGTCGCCGGAGAACAAGATGTCAAAATCCGATCCGAATCCGAACGGCTATATCCGGCTCTTAGATGACCGCGATACTGTTATCCGTAAATTCAAACGCGCGGTGACAGATTCGGAGAGCGAAATTCGCTACGACAAGGAAAATAAAAAAGGAGTATCTAATCTGCTGGACATTTACAGCGCAGTCACAGGAAAAACGATAGCCGAAGCGGAGGCGGAATTTGCCGGCAAAGGTTATGGTGATTTCAAGCTCGCGGTCGGCGAAGCGGTGGCCGATGTGCTCGCACCGGTTCAAAAACGGTTTGAAGAACTTGGCGCGGACAAGGCATACGTGGAGAGTGTGTATAAAAAAGGTGCGGAAATGGCAGCGCGGATTGCAAACCGCACCATGCGCAAGGTTCATAAAAAGGTTGGTTTTATTGCCAAATAGCTTATTGTTGTATAGTATCCGGAATCTTTCCGGCCGATAGGGGTAGCAAATGAAAGAGCGAGTAGCGTGGGTAGATGTCGCGAAGGGGATCGCGATGTTTCTCGTCGTTTTGGGTTACAACCCGCTTAGCGACAGCTGGATGCGGATTATATACAGCTTAAACGTCCCGATTTTTTTTCTGATGTCGGGATTTACGTTTCATGCCGGACAGTATGACAATCTGGGGCAGTTGGTAAAACGGCTGGCGAAATCGCTTCTGATTCCGTACGTTTTTCTGAATCTGCTGGCGTATCCGGTGTTTTGCTATACACAGGGAAGAATGCCCGATTTGGAGAGCGCCAAACAGTTGTTTTTCGGGATGTTATATGGCGTGGGAGATGCAGGAAGTCTGCGTTTTAATATTCCTCTGTGGTTTTTGCCTTGTACCTGCATGATTGAGTGTTTATACTATTTACTGGATAAATATTCAAAAAAGACAAAACCTATATGGGTGCTGGTCAGCGCGGTGCTTGGCTATTTCAGCTTTCCGCTGTTCAACATCCGCCTGCCATGGGGGCTTGACGCGGCGTTTACCGGGCTTGTCTTCTTCGCGGTAGGACACTATTTCTGCAAAGAACGCGCCGACAAGGCATTGTTCAAGCTGAATCCATTCCTTGGGTTTGTGCTGATGACGGTTTCAAACGTCGGGTTCAACTTGTTGAACCACACCGCCGCGCCGTATGTAGATTTTAACGCGATGATGTTTGGAAATGTTTTTCTGTTCTATATCTGCGCGTTTTCCGGTTGTATTTCGGTGGTATATCTCGCGAAGATATTCGAGAAATCAAAACTGCTGGCCTATGTGGGCCGCAGCACCTTGTGGGTAATTGGCCTGCATGCGGTGTTTGCCCAGTTGTTTATCTACAAGCTGCAAATTTCCATGGTACCGTGGAAATCTGTAAACAGCCTGATTCTGTGTGTGATGGAAATCTTGTGTGTCTGTCTCATCAAGTTGGCCTGGGAATGGTTCGAAAAGAAGGTGCGGCAGAAAAAACAAGCGGCCGGTTCAGTTGATAACAAGGAAAAGCGGCAGGAAATTAATTGACGTGGTTGAAGAAAATAAATGACGCTGAGAGGTGATTGGATGCGTTTGGATAAATATTTAAAGGTTTCCAGGATTATTAAAAGACGGACCGTCGCGAACGATGCGTGCGACGCGGGAAGGGTGACCGTGAACGGGAAGGTTGCCCGGGCATCCTACGATGTGAAAGTGGGCGATGTGGTGGAACTCCGGTTCGGGGAAAAGACTACGCGGTTCGAGGTGCTTTCCGTTGTAGAGCACGTCGGTAAGGATGCGGCAGGCGAGCTGTATAAAATACTGTAAGCAAAAGGAGAAACGGCTATGTTAGAGGTTGTCATTATTATTCTGGGGGCCTTTTTAGTGTTCCAGGTATGTAAATTTAATATTTTACTTGGGCTGGTTGTGGCGGCGATTCTGCTGTTCTATGCCTATTTTAAGCGGTACACCAAACTGTGCATCGCAATGGCAATGCGCAACTACACAAAAGGCGATGTGGGGAAAGCGTTTGATTGGTTTGAGCGCGGGTATAAGCACGGGATGGACATCAACCAGAAGATGACATATGCCTACTATCTGCTGCGTTCGGGACGGACAGAACGGGCGGAGGAAATGATTCTATCGGTGCTTGGACGCAATTTGAAAAAAGAAGACCGTTTTGTGGCAAAGTCCCACTATGCGTTGCTGTTGCTCAAAACAGACAGGCTCAACGAGGCGGCGGACGAGTTGGAAGAGATTTTCCCGTATTACCGCAACACAAATATTTATGGGAGCCTGGGCTATATTTACATTTTGATGGACGACATGGCAAAAGCCGAGGAATTTAACAAGGAAGCGTATGCGTATAACAGCGAGAATGCGGTAATACTGGATAATATGGTACAGCTGTATGTCAAGCTGGACAACTATGAGGAAGCATACAAATATGCGCTGGAGTTGATGGAGCAGAAGCCCACATTTATCGAGGCTTACTACGACACCGCGTTTGTGGAAAATAAGCTCGGTAAAACGGAAGACGCGCGGGGACATCTGGAGCATGCACTTACCATTGAGCCGACATTTTTGTCAAACATCTCGCATGATGAGGTCAATGCATTGATGGAGGTTTTGGGTAATCCAGATGCAGCGGAAAAGCCCGCTGTATTGTTAGAATCTCACGTGCGTGTCCACGCCGAGCCGATTCTTGCAACGCCGGACGTCCTGCTTGATGATGAGGATGAAGAAGCACAGGCAGCGATTCCGGAGGAAGAACCGGATGCGGAGGAGGCTTCCGGCGAGGTGGAAACGGGGGAACAGCCAATCTATAACGATGATCGGTTTGAGCCGCTCTGATAACAGGCTGCCTCATTGGCCTGCATAAACGCTTCCGGCTGGAACAACAAGGAGCGAAGATGGATAAAAAAGCATTTATAACACTTGAATTTGATAAAATCAGGGCTAAGCTGGCCTCTTATACCCAGAATGAGCGGGTGCGGGAGAGGATAACAGCCCTAGAGCCGACAGACAGCCTCCCGGAAGCGGAAGCGCTGCTGGCGGAAACGTCTGAGGCAGTTGGGGTTATTTTACGGCGAGGCAATCCGCCGGGACTGCTTACGACGGATATTACACCTGCACTGATGCGGGTGGAACGCGGCGGTGTGATGAACCCGCGGGAATTTTTGGCGGTTTGCAACGTTTTAAAGGTCGCGCGCAGCGTTAAGCGGTATGTGTCGGACGACAAGGTTCTCGGAGACGGGAGCTTGATTGGGTTGGTAGATAGCATCACGCTGCTGCACGAGGTAGAAACAAGAATTGATGATACCATCCTGAGCGAAGATGAAATCGCCGATGGCGCGAGCAGTGAACTTTATAATATCCGGCGGAAGATGAAAGCGCTGAATGGAAAAATCCGTGATACGCTGAACAGCATCATTGCGTCCTCTGCCAACCAAAAGGCGCTGCAGGACCCGATAATCACAATGCGCGGGGAACGATACGTCGTTCCGGTGAAAGCGGAGTGCAAGGGTCAGATTAAGGGCATTGTGCATGACTCCTCATCCTCGGGAGCGACGCTGTTCATCGAGCCGATGGCGGTTGTGCAAATTACCAATGAGTTGGCGGACCTCTCCGGAAAAGAAAAGGAAGAAATCGACCGTATTCTGGCAGAGCTGTCCGCTTATGTCGGGGAGTTTCAGGAGTTGATTCTGACCAATCTGTCAGCAATTTATAATCTGGATTTTATATTCTGTAAAGCAAAGTTGTCTGTGGAGCAGAACGCAATGGCGCCGAAGCTGAACGACAAAGGATATATCCATATCAAAAAAGGTCGTCACCCGCTGTTGGACCCGAAAAAGGTAGTGCCCATAGACATCTGGCTGGGCGGCGAGTTTGACACACTTGTCATTACCGGACCGAATACGGGAGGAAAGACAGTTTCACTCAAAACACTGGGGTTGTTCACGCTCATGGCGCAGTCCGGGCTTCATATCAATGTTGCGGACGACAGCCAGATAGCGGTCTTTTCAGATGTTTTTGCGGATATTGGGGACGAGCAGAGCATTGAGCAGAGCCTGTCCACCTTCTCGTCGCACATTGTTAATCTTGTCAGTATTTTAAACCGGGTGAATGACCGGAGTTTGGTGCTGGCCGATGAGTTGGGCGCGGGAACGGACCCGACAGAGGGCGCAGCTTTGGCAATTTCCATTTTGGAGTATATCCGCGCGCGGGGCGCAAGAGCCGCTGCGACGACGCACTACAGCGAACTGAAGCTGTATGCGCTCTCTACGCCGGGCGTGGAAAACGCCTCGTGCGAGTTTGATATTTCCACACTGTCTCCGACCTACAAGCTGTTGATTGGTGTGCCGGGAAAGAGCAACGCCTTTGCAATATCCAAACGTTTGGGGTTGCAGGAAGAGATTATTGAACGTGCAAAAAAACGCATGAACGATGAAAATATCAAGCTGGAGGACGTCATCGTCAAGCTGGAAGCAAACCGGCAGCGGGCTGAGGTGGAGAAGGAACAGGCGGAATCTCTCGCACGGGATGCGCGGATTTTAAAAGAAAACATGCGCCGTGAACGCGACAGTATGGACCAGAAGCGGAAAAAGCTGATGGACGAGGCAAGAATGGAAGCACTGCGGATTATTGAGTCTGCGAAGGAAGAATCCCAGAAGGTGCTGAAGGAGATGCGCGCCATCCGGGACAGTGCGGCATTTCGCGACGCGCAGGCGAAAGCGGAGGAGGCGCGGGCAAAGCTCAAGGCGCAGTCTGATAAAATTGGAAAAGCAGGAGGCCGCCAGCCGGTGCGGCGGGGCAGCCGCCCGAAGAATCTGAAGCTGGGCGACGAGGTGTTGATTGCCTCCATGGACCAGCGGGCGACTGTGCTGACACTGCCCGACAAAAACGGAAATTTGCAGGTGCAGGCGGGGATTATGAAAATCAAGGTGAAGCTTTCCGACCTGATAGGCGTACAGCAGGAACCGGCATCTGTGAAGCCTACTGTGCGGACCACAACGGGGGTGACCCGGTCCAAATCCACGAATGCAGCAATGGAAATCGATGTGCGCGGAAAAACGTTAGACGAGGCGATTTCTGTAGTTGACAAGTTTTTGGACGACTCCGCAATGGCGTCGCTCCATTCAGTAACTATCATTCATGGCAAGGGAACGGGTGTGCTGCGGCAGGGCATCGGCGACTATTTGCGCCGGCATCCGCTTGTGGAGGAGTACCGCCTCGGCAAGTATGGTGAGGGAGAAAACGGCGTTACGGTTGTGACGTTGAAATAGATTTACCGTGTATTTTCCTTGTAAAAGAGGAAGCACACAAGGTTATCATAGGAACTGGTACTTTTCAAACTGCGGGGCGTTTGACACAATTGAAAGAGGAAAAATGAAAGGGCCGCGCTGCAGCCAGTGCGGAATCACACAAGAAAAAGGGGCAGGAAGACATGGATGTTATCAGCAGGATTACGTCCTCTTATGGCAAACTGAGCAAGGGACACAAAAAAATTGCGGACTATGTTTCGGCGCACTATGACAAGGCGGCGTTTATGAACGTTGGGCAGCTTGCTTCCGCGACTGGGAAAAGCGAGGCCACTGTGGTACGGTTCTCGACAGAACTGGGGTATGAGAAGTACCAGCTGTTCCAAAAGGCGGTTTTAGACTACGCCAAGTCAAAACTGACCAGTGTTCAGCGTATGGATTTGACGTATGACCGGATGGGCGGGGCGGATATCCTTTCTTCCGTCCTGCACGCGGATATCGACAAAATTCGTGAAACACTGGCTAATATTGACCCTGCCGAGTTTGACGGCGTGGTGGAGAAAATCGCTTCTGCAAAGCGGATTTATGTGATTGGCCTGCGCAGCGCACAGGCCATGGCAGACTTTTTGGGCTTTTATTTAAACATTATTTTTGATAATGTGAAGGTGGTCAGTTCCGTCAGCGCAAGCGAGATTTTTGAGCAGATGTTCCGGGTGGGCAGAGGAGACGTCGTGATAGGCATCAGCTTCCCACGCTATTCCATCCGGACTATTAATGCCCTGAAATATGCGCGGAAAATGGGCGGGACAGTCATTGGCATTACGGATGGGGCGATGTCCCCTATTAAGGAAAACGCAGATTATTCCCTGCTGGCGCGCAGCGGGATGGAGTCGTTTCTAGATTCTCTTGTCGCACCGTTCTCCCTTTTAAACGCATTAATTGTGGCGCTGGGGGCAAAAAAACGCGAAGAGGTATACCGGAACTTAGAAACATTGGAAAATATCTGGCATGAATACGAGGTGTATGATGATGCGGAGAATGAGCAGTAAATTTTTGGCACTGGTAGTAAGCTTGTGCCTGATGGGAATTATGGGGACGGTTTCCGCGTATGACGGGGTGCCGGAAACGATTAAAATTGGATTGTTTTACGCGTCAAAGGCGAAAAGTGCCTGTAAAATTACCGCGACAGGCGGCATGTCACTTTCTGTTCGGGATGACAGCGGCGGCTACGATGTGACAGAAGATACGAGTGTCAGCGAGGTGGACGTACGCAAAGACGACCGTTACCACGCGCAGCTCAAGGAGAATTTTGATACATACGACGCGGCATGGACGAGAAAAGAGGCGCTGCGCAAAGAGGGATATCCTGCGTTTGCGGCGTATAACAACGGCAGCTTCAAAGTTTGGGTCGGTGCGTATACCAAGGAAAGTGAGGCGCAGGATACTGCCGCTAAGCTGGGTGCAGAGGTGCTCGGACCGTCTGCCACGGCTGTTTTACTCTGGATTGGCGACAACATTTGGTGCGGCGTGGAGGATGGCGCAAAATCGCTTCAAATAGACCCAATAAGCGGCAACCTTGCGGTGGAAGGAAAGGCATACCGTGGCGCGGTGCGGTTCCTGCGGCAGCCGGGCAACGACATGGCGGTTATTAACGTCGTCGGTTTTGATGACTATCTTTACGGCGTTGTGCCGCGCTAGGTGACCGCGACATGGAACATCGAGGCGGTAAAGGCGCAGGCGGTGGTCTCGCGGACCTTTGCTATGACGCAGCTGAATAAATTTAGCAAATATGGCTTCAATCTAGACGACACGACCTCTTCACAGGTGTATGCCGGAATCAGCATAGAACATCCGAATTCGAACAAAGCAGTGGATGAAACGAAAGGGCAGATTGTAACCTATAACGGCAAGCCGGCTGAGGTGTATTTCTTCGGCTCAAGCGGCGGACGCACCGCGAACGCGGAGGACGTTTGGGGCGGCGGGGAATTCCCGTATCTCAAAAGTGTGGAGGACCCGTATGAAAATCCGGACGAGGCGACCAACGCGCGTTGGACGATGACGCTTTCCCCACAGCAGGTGAAGGAGAAGCTGGCGGCGAAGGGAATCGATATCGGTGAGATTACAGATATCACCACGGAGACCGCCGATTCCGGCCGTGTACTGAAAACAGTGTTCCACGGCACGAACGGCGAGAAGGTGTTTAATAAGGAGGATGTGCGCTGGACGATGGGATTCCAGAGTACATACTTTACGGTTTCCCGTGCAGGCGGTTCCAATCCGGAATTTACCGTGATGGGGGCAGACGGCACAAAAAAGGTGGTTACACTGGCATCTTCCCTGCCGCTTCTGAGTGCGTCCGGGAAGGGATTTTTCCCAGTGCCTGCCGCGGTTCAGGCGGATCAGGAGATTCGTGAACTCAACACATCCGGCGGAACCGGGGATTTTATTATCAACGGGCGCGGCTGGGGCCATGGCGTTGGTATGAGCCAGTGGGGCGCAAAGGGCATGGCTGAAAATGGATTTACCTACAAGCAGATTATAGAGCATTACTTTACTGGAGCAACGGTAAGCTGAGAAACTACAAAAGAAGGAAATATACATGGACGTAAATGAATTTGATTATGAACTGCCGGAAGAACTAATTGCGCAGACTCCGCTTGCTGACAGACCGTCCTCCCGCATGTTGGTGCTGGACAAGGAGACAGGCGAGATAACGCACACGCATTTCCGCGAGATTGTGAACTATCTGGCAGAGGGCGATTGCCTAGTGCTAAATAACACCCGTGTGATTCCTGCGCGACTCTATGGTAAGCGTGTGGATTCGGAAGCTGCGGTGGAATTTTTGCTCCTGTCCCAGAGAGAAGACGATGTCTGGGAGGTCATTGTGCGGCCCGGCAAAAAGGTGCGCCCGGGGCATGTCATCACCTTTGGAGAAGGGAAACTGACCGCAGAGGTGCTTGATATTGTCAACGATGGAAACCGTTTGGTGCGGTTCCATTACAAGGGTATCTTCAATGAGGTTTTAGACGAGCTGGGCGAAACACCTCTGCCACCATACATCCATGAAAAATTGGACGACCGGGAACGGTACCAAACGGTGTATTCCAAAGTAGACGGCAGTGCGGCGGCTCCGACAGCGGGGCTGCACTTTAATGAAGAACTGTTGGACGAAATCCGGCAAAAGGGTGTCAAACTGGCGTTTGTGACGCTGCATGTCGGACTGGGAACCTTCCGTCCGGTTAAGGTAGACATCATTGAGGAACACAAAATGCACGCGGAGTTTTACGAAGTGACCCGGGAAACGGCGGACCTGATTAACAACGCGCGGCGAAGCGGCGGTAGGGTAGTGTGCGTCGGCACGACCAGTTCCCGTGTGCTGGAGACGCTGACGGACGCGGAGCGCATCATGCACCAAGGAACCGGCTGGACGGATATTTTTATTTACCCCGGCTACCAATTTAAAGGTGTTGACGCACTGATTACAAATTTTCATCTGCCGAAATCCACGTTGATTATGCTGGTCAGTGCGCTGGCCGGCCGTGAACAAATTTTAAATGCGTACCGTGAAGCGGTGAAGGAACGTTACCGTTTTTTCAGCTTCGGCGATGCGATGCTGATTCATTGAACAATCCGGATTGGACCGTGGATTCCCACGGCCCAATTTTTGCGGTTTGAGAAGGATTTGATATCGAACAGACTATTAACGCATTGGATTCCGCGTTTGAACAGAACAGATAGAAGGAGAATTACATGTTTCGATTATTGGCAACAGAGAACCGGGCGCGGCGCGGCGAGTTTAAAACCGTTCACGGAACGATACAAACGCCGGTGTTCATGAATGTGGGAACCTCCGCAGCCATAAAAGGCGCCGTCGCATCGACCGATTTGAAAGAAATTGGGTGTCAGGTGGAACTTTCCAATACGTATCACCTGCATTTACGGCCGGGCGATGAAGTGGTGCGCGATTTGGGCGGACTGCATCGGTTTATGAACTGGGACAGGCCGATTTTGACAGACTCCGGAGGGTTCCAGGTGTTCTCGCTCGCGTCCATCCGGAAGATTAAAGAGGAGGGCGTATTTTTCTCTTCCCACATCGACGGGCGGAAAATCTTCATGGGGCCGGAGGAGAGTATGCAGATTCAGTCGAACCTCGGTTCTACCATCGCGATGGCGTTTGACGAATGCGTGCCGGCACTTTCCGACCGGGATTATACGGCCCAAAGTGTTGCGCGTACAGAACGCTGGTTGGAACGCTGCAAAAAAAAGCTGACAGAACTAAACAGAAGCGGCCATGCCATTAATCCGGACCAATTGTTGTTCGGCATCAATCAGGGGGGACTGTTTGAGGATATCCGCGTGGGGAATATGGAGCGGATCGCGGAACTGGACCTTCCGGGCTATGCGGTTGGCGGCCTTGCCGTGGGGGAGACACACGAGCAGATGTACCACATTTTAGACGTTACGCTTCCGCACGCGCCGGTGGATAAGCCGCGCTATCTGATGGGGGTTGGTACTCCGGCTAATATCATAGAAGCGGTCGCGCGCGGAGTGGACTTCTTCGACTGTGTGATGCCGAGCAGGAATGCGCGGCATGGGCATTTATTTACCAGCAGGGGAATCATCAATATGATGAATCAGAAATATGAACGGGATGACGCTCCAGTTGATCCGGAATGCGGCTGTCCAGCGTGTAAAAATTACTCAAGGGCATATCTGCGGCATCTACTGAAGGCTGGAGAAATGCTGGGGATGCGGCTTGCTGTGCTGCATAACCTCTATTTCTATAACCATCTGATGGAGGATATCCGGAGTGCGATTGAACAAGGGGCGTTTGAGCAGTTCCGCCGGGACCGTGTAGAAATCCTTGCGACAAGAATTTGAATGCCAAATATATGGAAATAGACGGTTGACAATACGACTGATTTCATGTAAAATAAAAGCAATAAATTATGAAAATTGAGAGTATTATGTTAGGAATTGATAAACGTATTTGGGCTGTGCTGGCAGACCTTTGTATTTTGGGCGCTTGCGTTTTTTACAGGAGTTTGATTGAACTATCCAAGCTGTTGTTTCCTGTCTGCGCATTCCGCGCCGTTACGGGGGTGCTGTGTCCTGTCTGCGGTGGAACACATGCTGTGGAATGCCTGTTCAGGGGCGACGTTGCCGGAGCGGTGCGGTACAACAGCTATGTCCTGGTTCTAGGAATTTATGCGTTGGTTATTTTAATTGCATGGAATGTGTACTGTTTTTGGGAAAACGACCGTGCCAAACGGCTGCTGCGCAATCTTGTACACTATAGGGTTGTAATAGCATTGGGGATTTTAGCAGGAATATTTATGGTAGTCCATAATATCGTGCTGTTCCTTGCGGGATAACACGAAATATAAATAGGGGAGGATTACAAATGGAAGAAAACAACAACTACAACGAGGTTCAGGAGAACAGTACAGAAAGCGTTCAGAACAACACCGAAACTGTCCAAAACATTTACAGCACCGAACAGGGAAGTGCCAATGGGCAGGACAAAAAGGGGTTTGCGGTTGCGTCGCTGGTCCTGGGGATAATTTCAATTGTTTTCGGCTGCTGTTTCTGGTATGTGGGCATCATCTGCGCCGTGATTGGCCTCGTTCTGGGGATTATGGCGAATAAGGAAAGCAAAAGCGGCCTAGCGACAGCGGGCATTGTGCTGTCCATCATTGCACTTGCGCTTGGTGTTCTCTGGATTATCCTGCTGATTGCGGGGGTTAGCATCGCAAATTACACGGATATTCTGAATCAGTACAAGTATTAGAAGTATATTTATAAGTAAATATAAAAACGGCACGATTTTACGTGCCGTTTTTTGTATTAGTCAAAATCTTTGCACATTTTCGCGCGGA
>CABSKZ010000025.1 GCA_902478395.1 uncultured Eubacteriales bacterium
CTAGTACGGTCTCGTGGGCTCGGAGATGTGTATAAGAGACAGTTATTCACCGGCACTGGGCTTTTTTGGAAGCAAATGGGTGGGGTTTGATAACTTCATCCGTTTCTTCCAGGCGCCAGACTTCTGGAGAATCTTCAGAAATACGTTAACAATCAGCTTCTCAAGCTTATTGTGGGGCTTTCCGGCCCCAATCCTGTTTGCCATCTTAATGAATGAGATCAGACGGGAAAAGTTTAAAAAAGTGGTCCAAACGACATCCTACCTGCCGCACTTTATATCGGTGGTAGTTGTCTGCGGCATGATCCGAGACTTTGTTGGTGACCGAGGGATCATCAGTGATATGGTGGCCTTCTTCACAGGGTCGCAGATGAACCTCCTGTCGCAGCCGAAGCTGTTTGTCCCGATCTATGTTATCAGCGGAATTTGGCAGGGAATTGGCTGGGATTCCATCATCTACCTTGCCGCTTTGTCGGCCATTGACCAGCAGCTGTACGAGGCGGCGTCCATCGACGGCGCGGGCAAAATGCGCCAGCTGTGGACCATTACGCTGCCAAGCATTTTGCCGACGATTGTAATCCTGCTGATTCTGCGGATTGGCGGATTGCTCAATGTAGGATTTGAGAAAATTATTTTGCTATACAGCCCGATAACCTATGAAACGGCAGACGTTATTTCCTCGTATGTATACCGCCAGGGGTTTGAGGTTCAAGACTGGAGTTATTCCACAGCTGTAGGCCTGTTCAATTCTGTTATCAACTTCGCCTTGGTTATCATGGCAAATACGATTAGCAGAAAAGTGAATGATACCAGTCTTTGGTAGAAAAGTGCGGGGAAAGGAGGAGATTCAAAGGTGAAAATCAAACTGCCGCTTTCAGAACGAATATTTCATATTATAAACACCATTATTATGGTGCTGATGATCGTAATTATGGTTTACCCATTTTTGCACGTGCTGTTTGCCTCATTCAGCAATCCGGCAAAGCTAATGGCGCACCGGGGCCTGCTGCTGCATCCGCTTGACGCGACGGTGGCGGCCTATCAGCAGGTTATGAAAAACCCGATGCTGCTGAGAAGCTATGTCAATACCATCATCATCGTGGTTGCAGGGGTCGCAATCAACTTGCTGCTCACGGCTATCGGCGCGTACTTCCTTTCAAGAAGGAACGTAATGTTTAAGAAGCCGGTCATGGTGATGATCGTCATTACGATGTACTTTTCGGGCGGAATTATCCCGATGTATTTTACGGTTCAGCAGCTTGGCCTGATGGATTCGCTATGGTCGCTGATACTGCCCAGTGCAGTCAACACGTTTAACCTGATTATCATGCGGACATCTTTTGCGTCAATCCCGGCAGAACTGGAGGAGGCCGCCACAGTGGATGGGGCGGGGCACTTCACCATGCTGTTCCGCATTATCATGCCCGTGTCCATGGCGGTTGTGGCGGTTGTTACGCTGTATTATGCGGTTGGGCACTGGAACTCGTGGTTTAACGCCATGATTTACTTAACAGACAGGCAGAAGTTCCCGCTGCAGTTGATCCTGCGAGAAATCCTGATTCAAAACGACACCTCCACTATGACGGTGAATGTCGACATTGGGGAACAAAGCTTGGTTGGCGATACGATTAAATACGCCATAATCATAGTGGCGACAGTGCCAATCCTGTGTATATACCCATTCTTGCAAAAATACTTTGTAAAAGGGGTTATGATCGGTTCGCTGAAAGGATAGGCAGAAAATTTGTGAAGATGGAAGAAACTGCGCAGCAGTTTCAACACACTGTTTCAAGTTCGCGACATGGAAGGCATTAAACCGCCATGTACGCAGAAAAGCGGTATCCCAGCTTATTGAAACGGGGGACGTCTTTCACGAAGTTATATTTTACGCAAAATCCCTGAGCTTCGCTGGATTTTCCGGCGAAGCTCGTGGGGGTTCTCCAGATAAAATATTCAATAATAAGGCTTAAAATTTCTCCGCCGCAGGGGACGGCGGGCACCAAATGCGGACGGCGGCGCGTTCCCCACCGCGCAGAATTATTTTTGTTCCTTTTGCCTTTTTCACAAAGGGCGTTGAAAGAAATCTTATTATAATGAATAGGAGTGGATACTATGTTAAAACGAATCGGTTCAATTTTTTCCGTTTTCTGCCTCACTGCGGCAATTATTGCTGGTGGTTTTTCTGCGGCGGCTGCTGCGGGGGACCTGTCTTTTACAATGGACTCATTAGACGGTTTTTATTTTAACGAAACAGACACAAAGAATACCTCCGTTAATATAGAAATTGCAGAAGACACGTATAAAAATTCTGCCAATGAAGATGTTTCGAACAATGTGCTGAAAGTGGGTAATACAACCGGCTTGGCGACAATCAAAGCAAATACGGATACGGACCTGACCGGCGATTATCTGGCGATGGAATTTGATTTTAAGCCCGTGCAGGCTTACACAGGGTATATATACCTGAACATTATGACGAAAACGGCAAACCGCCGGGCGCTATCCTTTACTCTTTCAAACGGTGCTTTGGGATTTAATGGACATACTGGACAATCTACATTTCCTGGCAGCGGAAAGATTGCAGCGGAAAAATGGACGCATATCAAATTTGTTTTTGATACCATTAATGAAAAAATAAATGTATTTGTCGACGGAGCGTTGATGAATAAGGATGTTGAATATAGAGGCGGAGCCGCTGCGCCATCTGCCCGTGACCCTTTCAGCCAGATTACCTTTTCTAATGCGAGCGATGCGGATTACTATCTGGACAATGTAGAACTTTACAGCACCACAGCGGAAGATTTTAAAAATGTTACCTTAATTGAGAACGATTTCGAAGGATTGATGTCTTCCCCGGGAACCTATAATTTGGATGAGAGCCAGGGCAGCTTGGATTTTAACCACAGCTATATGCGATTCTTGACGCCGCCTTCCACGGCCACCGCAAGCGGCACATCGACGATCCATTTGAGCCGTGAGTTGGCCAATGACGTCGCCATTGAATTCGATACCAAGTCGGATAGGCTCGGCGGCCAGGGCGCCCTTTCCAACGGAGCATGGTTTCAGCTTGGCGATACGGGCGTAACAAATACACCGCTTACCGCAATGATCGATTTCCGCCCGGACGCGGCCGGTGAAAATATCATCGTCAGGGCAAAGAGCGCGGGTGGTTCGGATGTTGACCTCGGCACGATTACACCCGGATGGAACAAGCTGAAATTCGTGTTTCATGATTCGGCAACTGCTTCTGAACGGAACTTTGATTTTTATGTAAATGGGAAACGGGTGAAGGAAAACGTGCCATACCGTGCGGCCAACGCTGAGAAAGTCGGCAGAATCAAGTTCAGCGGTCCCCTAAAGGGCAGTGGTGTGTTCTGCCTTGACAACCTGAAGGTTTGGTCCACGACAGATACACTGGAGTTGGCAGATACCTCCGTTGCAGACAATGGAACCATGCCCCTGCTTGACCCTGCCATGACACTGGAGTTCAGCGGTGCGCTGGCAGCGGACCAGAACGGCGCATTTGCGCTATCGCCTTCCGGAACGGTATCAGCCGCAATTTCCGGAACTACAGCAGAATTGTCCTTTGATGGCCTGCGGGCGAACACCGCCTATACCTTGACGATTGACGGCCTTACGAGCGAGGATGGCAAAGTGCTCGCAAAGACTGTGCTGCGCTTCAAAACGGAGGCGGCAGGCGATTTGGCGGTGGGTAAACCGATCGTTTCCACAGAAAGCGGTGTCGCCAACGTAAGCTGGGAGGTCAGGAACGTCAGCGGCAGTGAAAAGAACGCGGTTCTGATTCTGGCGGTGAAAAAAGACGGAATCCTGAAAAAGGTGTCCGTTGAGCAGCCGCAGACGATAGCGGACGGCGCAAAAGTAACCCTGACGGGTAATGTCGCGGTTACGGAGAATGGAAGCACTTTGGAGGCATACATCTGGAACGGCTTGGACAGCATACAGCCGCTCACGGAAAAACAAGTGCTGAATGATTAATCTGCGCCGGGTAATAAAAACCCGAAGAACTTCATTCGTAGAATAGTACATATGAATGGGGCTGTCGCTTGGCGGCAGCCCTATTTTTGACCGGACACAAAATTGACGTAAATTGGGCAAACCAAACCCGAAGGCGTACAAAGGTACTTCGGGAGGCGGGGCCTGTTTAAAATGCAAAGCATGTTAATTTGAAATTTTTCATATGGCGGATTTTCTCTTCTGGCTTTATGCCATTTCATGCGTTCACCATGCTAATGGATTTTATGCTTTGCGCGGTTTACGCATTTTGAGTGCACCCCCAGTACTTTAGAGTACGGAGCATCGAAGCAGTACGTTTTTGCCTTTTCCGTTTTTCCTGTCGGGAAATTCCGCCCAGACAGGTCCTTTCAAGACGGCAATATGGCTCATAGGCTTTTAGAAGCTAGGTTTTTTCGAAACTAGTTCAAAATAAAGAGGAATGGTTTAAACAGTATCAAACAGAAAGGCGGAACACCATGTATCAGATCAAATGTGATGCGGAGCACCCTTTTTTTGAGCACCATTTACACATGGGCGGAAAGAATGATAAAGGTGAGGAGATTACCCTAAATAGCCGGAGCCTCTTAAAAAACGGCAAGCCCTGGCTGCCCGTGATGGGGGAATACCACTTTTCCCGCGGTGACCGGCGGGATTGGGAAACAGAGCTGATGAAAATGAAAGCGGGCGGGATTGACATCGTTGCCTGCTACCTCATTTGGATTCATTTCGAAGAGGAGGAAGGGAATTTCTGCTTCGCCGGGGATAATGACATTCGGGAATTTGTAAGACTGTGCCGCAGACATGGGCTATACGTACTGATGCGGATTGGCCCATGGGCGCATGGCGAGGCGCGAAACGGCGGCTTTCCGGACTGGCTTTTGAAAAAAGGCTGCAAGCTGCGTGACAACAATGACGAATACCTGTTTTATGCGCGCCGCTGGTATCATGCGCTTTACTGCGAGGTGCGCGGCGAGCTGTATAAAGACGGCGGGAACATCATCGGAATCCAGCTGGACAACGAGCTTGTGGACAATGCGGCCCATTTGGAGACGCTGAAAAAAATCGCGGTGGATACGGGCTTTGATGTTCCGCTTTATACTGTGACCGGTTGGGGGCGTGCCGGCGGGGCCGGTATTCCGAAATGGGAGGTGCTGCCCGTATTCGGCGGTTACCCGGACGGCGCGTGGGTGCAGGATAAGAAGCAGGCGGAGCCAAGCGGGCAATACTTGTTTTACCAAATGCGCAATGACGAAACCATCGGAGCGGATATTATCACAGCGCAAAACCTGGATCCAGAAGCGGGAATTTGCTACCACCTGTATCCATATGTGACCTGCGAGCTGGGCGGTGGAATGTACACCAGCCACCACAGGCGCCCTGCAATTGCGCCGGACGACGTGGGGGCAATTGCGCTTGCCAAACTGGGAAGCGGCAATAATCTGCCGGGGTATTACCTGTATCATGGTGCGAAAAATCCGTTGGGAAAGTACAGCACAACCAATGAATCAAAGGAAACGGGTTATCCGAACGACACGCCGTACCGCAATTACGATTTCCAGGCGCCGCTAGGCGAGTACGGACAGGTGCGGGACCACTACCATATTTTTAAATTACAGCATTTGTTCCTGCGGGATTTCGGGGAACGTCTGGCGGACATGTATTCCTACCTGCCGGAAGGAAAATATCCGGCCTCAGATCTCACGAGCCTGCGTTATGCGGTGCGCGCGAAGGGGGACAGTGGTTTCGTGTTCGTTAACAACTACCAGCGGCACTATCCGCTGGCGGAACACAGGGATGTACAATTTCAGATTACAGCGCCGTCGGGCCGTGAAATCACCTTCCCGGCGCAGGGGATTGATATAAAAAGCGGGGTTTACTTCATACTTCCGTTCGGGCTGGGGCTGGACGGCGGAATCAGACTCCGGTATGCGACCGCGCAGCTCCTGTGCAAATGCGGAAATACCTATTTCTTTTTTGCGCCGGACGGAGTGCGGAGCGAATACTTGTTTGAGAAGGGGGCGGCCAGCATTGCATCAGGAGCCGCACAGGTGAAAAACACGCCGGAGGGAGTATTGGTGACGGGCGTAGTACCCGGGACGGAACAAAAAATTACGGTTACGGCGGAACACGGGGAAAAGATTCATCTTATCACGCTGACCTATGCCCAGGCGCTGCATACCTATAAGCTGGACGGAACGGTTTATATCAGCGGCGCCGATATGTATTCCGATAACGGAACGGTTCATTTGTACCGGATGGGCAACCCGGATTTGTCCTATCTGCTCTATGATGGGGAAGTATTTCGCAGTGTCAAAAATATCGCGCCGGAAAAGCGCCAGGAAGTTTCCTATACGGTCAGTGAGACAGTAACGTTGGAATCTGAATACAAAAAGGAATTGTTTCTTGGCGGCGAGCGGCGGTGTGTGGAAGCGGTACTCCGGCTGCCGGAAGAGACAGAGGATATGTTTCTGAAAATCACCTATACCGGGGATGTGGCACAGTTGTACTGCAATGGGAGTCTGTTTGACGACGAATTTTATATGGGGAGGCCGTGGGAAATTTCATTAAAAAATCTTGGCAATCCCGCGGAGCTCACGCTTTTAATTTCTGAACTAAAAGCGGATGACGCCTATTTGGAGACCGATAAGAACTGCGGCCTGAGGATTGAAAAAATAGAATTGATACCACTATATAAAGCGGAATTGGTGGACTAAAAAATAGAATAGCAGATTGTTGTTATCAAAAAAATGTACTGGAAAAATGTACCTGTATAATGCGATTTTTTGGTATGTGGTAAAAACCGCTGTTTATTTTTGTTGTGCGGTGGGCAAGGCGGTTCATCTCAGGTATTATGATGTCCATAAGGGCCATACAGAAGGAGCCGGCCGCCGTTTCGGAACCGCTCCCGCACAATCTCGCTATTTTTTGCACCGCTTCGCCCCGAGCCAGTAGCTCGCCCGCGCGGACACCTGCACCCTCCGCGGAAGGTGTTGCTTTGGTGTTTTTGGCCTTGCCGGCAAGCAGGAGATTTTTTACTAATTCTCGTCAGCGCTTTAAAATGTTGTTTTAATTATCGCGTGATAGCGACAGTGGCGATTAAGACCATTGCGGCCCCAGCCTTGTTCAAGACGGCAGATGCAGCATCTGCCGTCGCCCCGGTTGTATAAATGTCGTCAATCAGCAGAAGTGTCTTTCCTCTTACATCGCAGCCGGAAGCAACAGCAAATGCATGTTTGACATTCCGCATCCGTTCGGCGCGGCCCAGGGTGCTTTGCTTTGGTGTATCCTTTTTCTTGATCAGAAGCTTGCTTACATAAGGAAGCTTCAGCTCCTTTGCAACTTTTTTGGCTATTAATGCGGCTTGGTCAAAGCCCCGCTCCTGCAGGCGTTTTTTGCTCAGCGGCACGCTGATAACCGCGTCGGGGCGGGGAAACATTCCGAAATTTTGAATACGCCGTATCAGAAGTGCCGCATAGCCGCGGTGGTAGTAGAAACGCTGTCCGAACTTATAGCGCAAAACAGACTGCCGCAATTCCTTTTCGTAGACGGCGCAGGAAATGCCCAGAAAAAATTCGTGCGGGTGTACTTGGCAATTTGCGCATAAAATTTTGTCCTCCTCAACTGGCCGGCCGCATTTTTTGCAGGTCCGCACTTCCTCGCAAAGCACGATCTTTTCACGGCAGGCCGGACAAACAGGGAACTCGCCGTCGCGGCAGATTTTATCACAGATGACGCACCGGTCGGGATAGATGAGGCGTAAAAATTTATTGAACATGGTGGGAAACCAATTCTTCTAAGGCTTTAAAATAGCCGTCTTTGCCGAGGCCGCATATTTGCATGCAGCAAACGGGCTTGATGACGGAAATATGCCGGAATTCTTCCCGCTTATGGATGTCGGAAAGATGCACCTCAGCGGTGGGAATATTAACGGAAGCAATCGCATCGCGCAGGGCATAGCTGTAATGTGTATAGGCGCCGGCGTTTAGAATAATACCGTCGGCCTTTTGATAACAGCTGTGAATTTTATCAATCAGTGCTCCTTCGCTGTTGGATTGGAAACATTCGATTTGAAAGCCCAATGCGTTCCCGCGGACAACCAGCTCCTGCTCAATGTCAGCCAACGTGGTTGTCCCATAAACCTCTGGCTGGCGAATGCCAAGCATGTTTAAATTCGGACCGTTGATAACCATAATTTTATGATACATGTGAACCTCCTGAGATATTTTTACGGTATGGGGTCTGGCTAACTGCTTTTTGTGGTATACCGAACCACTCTATCTTTTTTATTCTAAAAATTCTCCATGCTGAGATTGCGCTAAAAAGAATGCTCATCGGATGGGAAGGAACCTTCTTTTACTTCCTTTATATATTCGGTCACAGCATCGGTAAACAGCGTCGATAAATCGACATACTGTTTCACAAATTTGGCGACTTTTTTTGGATAGAGGCCAGTCATGTCGTAAGATACCAGTACCTGTCCGTCGCATCCGCAGCCTGCGCCGATTCCGATAGTAGGGATGGACAGTGTTTCCGTTATCTCTGCGGCGAGCGCCTTTGGGACGCATTCCAGAACCAGCGCGCTTACACCGGCTTCTTCTACCGCCTTCGCGTCGTCTTTCAGCTTTTGTGCCGCCGCGTCCGTCTTTCCCTGTATGTAATAGCCGCCAAACGCCAATATGGATTGCGGTGTGAGACCGAGATGGCCGATAACCGGGATTTGCGCGCGGACAATTTTAGAGATTGCGCCGTACATGTCGCGGCCGCCTTCTAGTTTGACCGCTCCCGCGCCGCCCTCTTGTATCAGCCTTCCGGCATTGACGACCGCGTCATAATCGCTTGTGTGATAGCTTAAAAACGGCATGTCGGCCACGACCATTGCGTTTTGTACGCCGCGCACCACCGCTTTGGTGTGGTGAAGCATATCCTCCATGGTGACCTTTGTCGTGTCGTCGTAGCCCAGGACGACCTGTCCAAGGGAATCGCCGACCAGAATCATGTCGATTCCGGCTTCGTCAATTAACTTGGCGAAAGGGTAATCGTAGGCGGTCAGCATGGTTATCTTCCCGCCCTCTGTTTTTCTTTTCCGTAGGGTTGCAGTTGTAAACTTACTCACAGGTAAGGGCCTCCTTCAGTTTTAAATATGTCGCTTCATCTATAAAATGACTCTTCAGGGCGTCCGAAGCAGTGGCACGCCCGAGGGTTGCATACAGCTGTTTCAGTTCCGGCGGACCAAGCGCCGCCAGGTGTTTTTGAACCGTTCCGGTGTCACCGCGTGCAATTGGCCCGGTTAGCGCCTGTTCGGCCCCTTTGACACAGATGTTGTTCAGCGTGTTATCCAAAAGCGGAAAAAAGGGGGAAAGCTCCAGGCCGATTTCGGTTAATATATTCTGCGCGGCATTTGCCAGTGTCACAGTATAGTTGGAAAGAATGCACATGGCGGCGTGGTATAGGGGTTTCTGTTCCGGCAGGATGTAGCGGACATTTGGAAACAGATTTTCGATAATGCCGGCATCCCCCTGGCCTTCCGCCGTATAAATGAGAGAATCCAGCAGTCCGGCATCGGTAATAACGCCAGAAAAAGGTAGCGGAGGATGAACCGAAAAGACAGCTGCGCCCTTTTGTCTGGCCGCGTCCAGACTGGAAGAGGACAATGCGCCGCTGAAGTGGATCACCGTTTTGCCGGACAAGCTGCATATACTGTCCGAAACGGCCTGTGCTGCACCGGAAATGGCATCGTCCGGCGTTGCGATGAAAATGATGCTGCAGGACGAGGTCAATTCGGAAACCGAACCATAGATCTTCGACCCCGTAAGTGCCGCCGCTGTTTGTGCCGAAGCGGCTGTACGGGAATAAAAACCGCCGATTTCAAAGCCGCGTGATTTTTGATACAAAGCCATGCTTTTGGACACTTTGCCCGCCCCAATATAACCCAACAATATTTCTGCACCTGCCTTTTGTCCAGTAAATAAGCCCGATACTGGGGGATTTTTCCGAAAAAAATCTCATGAAATACCGGAACCATTTCCACAATTCGTCGTCTATTTTAATGAACCTGATGAAGTGATGTTTATCTTGGTGTATGGTTGTAGTATAACACAAGATGTAGTTTTTTTCAACCGAAACACACAGGATGTTGTCCCAAGTATAAATGTTTTATGAAATTTAGGTGAAAGTACAAAAAAATCCTTGACATTACGCCGTTTTGAGATTAAAATATTAAGGTAGGAAATTTACGAAGTGGGGGAGGACGTAAGCCGTATGCTCAAATATATATTTGTTACAGGCGGTGTCGTATCCGGTTTGGGCAAGGGCATTACAGCTGCCTCGCTCGGGAGATTGCTCAAGGCGAGAGGATTCCGAGTGACCATTCAGAAGTTTGATCCGTACATAAACATTGACCCGGGCACGATGAGTCCGATTCAGCACGGCGAGGTTTTCGTAACCGACGACGGTACGGAGACAGATTTGGACCTTGGCCATTATGAGCGGTTTATCGACGAAAATCTGAATGAAAACAGCAATGTTACAACAGGAAAGATATATTGGACTGTTATTAATAAGGAAAGAACCGGCGACTATTTGGGCGGTACGGTTCAGGTTATCCCGCATATTACGAATGAGATTAAGGAGCGGATTTACCGCGCGGGAGCGAATGGGAATACAGATATTGTGATTACGGAAATCGGCGGGACAGTCGGTGATATCGAGAGCCAGCCGTTTCTGGAAGCCATCCGTCAGGTGGCCACAGAGGTCGGCCGGGAGAACGTAATGTATATCCACGTCGCGTTAGTCCCGTATCTCAGCATGGCCGGGGAGTTAAAATCGAAACCGGCCCAACACAGCGTGAAGGAATTGCTGGGAATTGGAATTCAGCCGGACGTTGTCGTTTGCCGGGCTGAAAAACCGTTGGGAGACGACATCATTAACAAGTTAGCACTGTTTTGCAATATACCAGCGGAATCGGTCATTCAGAATCTGGATGCCGACGTCTTGTATGAAGTGCCGTTGATGCTGGAAAAAGAAGGCCTTGCACGGGTTGCGCTCAAAAGGCTTGGGCTTACCGATTACCGGCCTGATTTGGACGGCTGGAAGGCATTGGTTGAAAAGACCAAGAACCCGTCTCATAGTGTAACGATTGCACTGGTAGGTAAATATGTTGTCCTGCGCGACGCCTATCTCAGTGTTGTGGAATCGCTTAAACACGGCGGAATTGCAAATGACGCAGAAGTCCATATCAAATGGATTAATTCCGAGTTTGTCAGTGAGGAAAGTCTGGAAGAATGCTTTGGGGATGTAGACGGCATTTTGGTTCCGGGCGGCTTTGGCGACAGGGGTGTAGAAGGGAAGATTTTAGCCTGCCAGTATGCCAGGGAAAATGACATTCCATATTTCGGAATCTGTTTGGGGCTTCAGGTCGCCGTCATCGAATACGCAAGAAATGTTCTGGGGCTGAAAACCGCCAATACGACAGAGATTGACCCGGGTACCGTGTACCCTGTAATAGATATTATGCCCGACCAAAAGGATTTGGATAAAATGGGCGGCACCATGCGGTTAGGCAGGTATCCCTGTAATATTACAAAAGGGACGAAGGCCTTTGAAGCGTATGGGGTGGAAGCAATTGACGAACGGCACCGGCACCGGTACGAAGTGAATAATACCTACCGGGACCGTTTTGAAGAGGCTGGCATGTATTTTGTGGGCCGGTCGCCAGACGGGAAGCTTTGTGAAATTGTGGAGGTTCCTGATCGCAGATGGTTTGTTGGTGTGCAGTTCCATCCGGAATTTAAATCGCGTCCCAACAGGCCGCATCCCCTGTTCCGGGAGTTCATTCGGAATAGTCTGGAATTTGCTTGTGAAAAACAGGCAAAAGAGGGAAAATAGATTAGGCAATAATGCACAAAAAGTGCGTTTGCATAGAGGGTTACAGGATGTTTGTTTTACATTTTGATTACAACTGCAAATCAGGCATTGACTATCGGAATTTAACGTGATATAATCAGTGCATGATGCAGGGTAGAAGCATTCTTACCCCTCAAGTCGTGTTCTCCGTTTTTGAAAGAGGAACGGTTAATGCGTCAATACATACTCTTTCGGTTAAAATTAAAAATTATTATAAGGGAGGATTTGAGACACTATGAAAAATCTCAAAAAGCTAGTCTCGATAGTTTTATCGCTCTCTATGCTGATCGGCGTTATGGCTGTCAGCGTCAGCGCGAAAAGCTATTCGGACGTAGAAACCTCAGCAGCTTATTATGAAGCTGTTGACATTCTTTCAGGTCTGAAGATTTTGGAAGGCGACGAGGAAGGCAACTTCAATCCGGACGCTGAAATCAAAAGATCCGAATTTGCGGCAGTGGTCTGCAGAGCGTTAGGCCAGGAAAATGCAGCAAACGGTTCCAAAGGTTTTACCAAATTCTCAGACGTATCAACTGACCACTGGGCAGTTGGTTACATCAACTGGGCTGCACAGCAGAAAATCGTCAATGGTATCGGCGACAACCAGTTCGCTCCGGACGCTCCGGTTAAATACCAGGAAGCGGTAAAAATGCTGGTAGCTGCTCTGGGTTATGAGCCGATGGCTACAAGAAAAGGCGGCTACCCGACTGGTTACATGGTAGTTGCTGCTTCTAACAACATGGGTGTTTCTGGTGTTGGCGGCACAGAAAATGCAGCAAGAAAAGTTGTTGCGCAGCTGACCTACCAGGCTCTGGATGTTCCGCTGATGGATGCCAGCTATTTCAGCACTTCTGGTGCGGATGAATACCTGGTATACAACGGCAAAAATGGCACAGACCCAAAAACGATTCTGAGCCAGTACTTAACGGTTGCTAAAATTAAAGCTGATGTAACGGCTACTGCAAGAAGCAACGATAATTACTACAAAAAGAACGGCGAGCAGGTACAGCTGAAAATGACCGCTTGCTATACCCCGTTTACTTGGGATGACCTTGACTATGTCATGGGCGGCAACGGCGATTTCGCAAACAACCGTACCCTGGACGCTATGGTTGGGGAAACAAATGCGGGAGAATACCTCGGCTACAAAGTAGTTGCTTACGTCGGTTTTGACGACGATGACAACTACACCCTGTATGCGATTACACCGGATCTGAAGTCCAACAATATGCTGACGGTTGAAAAGGATATTGAAGAGGCTATTTATAACGCAAATGGAACAAGCCTGTTCACCTATTGGGAAGATGTCGATAATGACAGAGACCCGGAAGAAGTTGAAATCGCTGAAGATTTTGACCTCTATGTCAACGGTGTAGAGGTATCTGGTGTCGATGCAGAAGACTTCAAAATGTTAGAGGAAGCAAACAAAGTTGTATTTATGGGCGACAAGAGTTCCGATGAGTATGACAAGATTTTTGCAACCTTCTATACCTATCAGATGGTTGTTTCGGTCAATACCGAAGAAGAGCTTATTGAGACCAATGCTACCACTATTGACCTGAATAAGGACACCAGAAATAACGACAAGTTTATATATACGATTACCATGGATGGTGAGCCGATTGAACTTGGCGATTTACAGGAAAATGATGTATTAAACATTGTCAAACCATGTAGTGACATTCAGGATGTTTTTGACGCTAATTATGATGACGACATTAATTTCCTTGATATCATCGTTACCAGAAGTACTGTTGAAGGTATGGTTGATGGAAAAGGTACAGAGGATGACGAGTATTACATCGATGGTACGGAGTATAAGCTTGCTAAAGATGCAAATGCTCTCACCATCGGCGATACCGGTGTTTTCTATTTGACAATTGATGGTAAAATATTAGATATGACCATTGGCGAGGAATCTGGCATCAGCGGAAATTATGCGTTTGTAACGGATGTAGGAGCTAATAGAAGCTTTGGTAAAGATATCTATGAAGTTAGAATGTATACGAAAAACGGTTCCTTCGAAACCTATCCTGTCGCGAGCAAATTGAAGGTAACGTATCTTGAAACGACTGCTGGAGAAGCTGGAGATAAAACTACGTGGAAATCCGGCGTAACTTTAGATAGGGATAAGGGCGAGCAGGATGCCCTGTTTAAAGGTGAGAATGCTGAGGGTAAACCAAGTATTCCTGAAACGGAATATGGTATTGAGGCATATAACTTCTTCACGAATATTTTTGAGAAAAATACTGAAGAAGCAGCTGCAAAAGCGATTCAAAAACGTTTCATTAATTATAAGATTGTGAATAATGAATTGAAAGAAATTAAATTTGCAAGAGAAGGTGCGACAAGCGACAAATCCATATTTAATTCCAGCACTGTAGGCAATACGTTTGGTTACAATGCTTCGTTGAATCGGTTTGGTTCATACAACATTGTTAGCAATTCTGTTTTATTCCTTACTCCGCTGACTAAGACTGCACCTTATTATGTAGATGATGAAAAAATTGAATTGATGAGTTTCTCCAGTCTAGATGAAGATAGAGATGATAACTATAAAGGTATTGTGTACGGCATTGATTCAAATCGCAACATCGGCGCTGCTTTAATTTATGAGGATATCGGAATTGCTGCCAGCAATGCTCTTGCTGTTGTGCAGGCTGTATCCAGCGGATTAAATGCAGATGGTGAGGAAGCAACAAGAATTAAATTCCTGCAGGGTAAAAATATCAATACTTTAGCTATCAATGAAGATATCGGAGAAACTGCTGATTTTGCTTCTGAAGTAGGCGTTGGGGATATTATCCAATTTACATTGGCTGGCGATGAAATTAGCAGAGCCAAAGTTATTTTCGACCAAAGCACAATGGAATTGAAAGTAACAAATGAGGGTAATGTGAAATATGTATTTGGTATTGTAAAGGAATTTAAGAATTGGAATTTAGGCTTGACAGATGAGGTTCCTGCTGATGCATCCGGCAATATTGATAAGGAGTACGAGCCTGTATTCTTCAATGTTGATAAGGATGAAAACAGCACCTTGGCGCTGATGGATTTGAATAAGATTGAGAGACAGCCTTCTAGTGCAATTCAGTCTATCACAAGCCTGCGGTCTCCGACTTCCTTTAAGGCAAATGCGAACAAATATTTAGCAGTAGCACGCGTTGAAAATGACGATGTTGCTAAAGATGTAGTTGAAATTGTTGTTAAGAATAGTACAACGATAGATGAGTTAGATGACCTAACTTACTACCTTGGTTAATAGTACTGAATAATAAAAGAGAGCCAGTCAAGGACTGGCTCTCTTTTCAGTTCTATATTTTTGTTTAACTCTACCTTTTTTGATGAAGAATGTAAGTTATATTTATGTTATTCAAACAAGCGTATAATATCTTCTTTGCTTAAAGCGGTAATGAGATGATCGTTTTCTATAATCAATTGGTCGGATAAATGAAGCTTTTTTTCCTGCAGTTTTAAAATCTTTTCTTCGATAGAATCTTTCATAATCAGTTTATAAACTTGCACGCTCTTTTGCTGTCCAATCCGGTGTGCGCGGTCCGTTGCCTGATTTTGAACACTGACATTCCACCATGGGTCATAATGAATGACGGTGTCCGCGCCGGTAAGATTCAGCCCGGTCCCGCCCGCTTTTAAAGAAATTAGAAACACAGGGGTAGAATCCACATTAAAACGGTTGACCAGTTGCAGCCGTTCTTTTTTATCCGTAGAACCCTCAATCATGTAATGAGATATATTCAGTTTTTCAAGCTCCGTCTGTAGTATGTGGAGCATGGAAGTAAATTGGGAAAACAGCAATATTTTGTGCCCGGAGGCGATGGAATTTTGGATTAATTCCATGCAAGTCTCAAGTTTAGCGCTTTCTCCCTTATAGTTCTCATATAATAGTTCCGGAGCGCAGCAAATTTGACGCAGTTTCATCAACATAGCCAAAACGGTGAAGCGGCTTTTCTCAAAACCCACTTCTTGGAATTGCTGAGTTAACTCGTTCTTCAGCGACAAAACATTTGCATGGTATAAGTCACGTTGTCTGTCATCCATATGCACATAGACGATACTTTCTGTTTTTTTAGGGAGTTCGCGCAAAACCTCCTGCTTCAGGCGGCGTAAAATAAATGGAGCGGTCATTTTTCGTAATTGTTCCAGAGCAGCATTATCATTTCCGCGTACAATCGGGGCCTCAAAACGTTCTCGAAAAGCGTGATAAGCGAAAAGATAACCTGGCATAAGATAATCAAAAATTGACCAAAGTTCAGCAAGGCTGTTTTCAATTGGAGTCCCCGTCATAGCAAACCGGTATGTTGAAACGATGGACTTGACAGAACGGGCATTCTGCGTATTATGATTTTTAATATATTGTGCCTCGTCAATAATTTCAAAATCAAATTTATACCCCTTATATTCCTCTATATCCCGTTTTAATAAATCATAAGAGGTTATGACGATGTCGTAATGATCAATTTCATGAATGAGCTTCGTGCGTTCGACAGTCGTGCCAAAGATGGATAGAACTTGCATTTCAGGCGCAAATTTAAGTATTTCACTTTCCCAGTTTAGGATTAGGGAGGCAGGGCAGACA
>CABSKZ010000026.1 GCA_902478395.1 uncultured Eubacteriales bacterium
AAAATGGTCAGCGGGGCTAATGATACCCCAATTGGTACGGATTTTGTCTTTTCGGGGATTCAGTCAAATTCGCATGATGGAAACAAAAATCGATATATTACAATGGCCCAGCGATATGACATATCGGACAATCCAAAGATGTTGCAGATCAACGGACAGATTGAAAAAATTAATAATGTAGTGAGTGAAAAAGATGTTTGGCACACATTGCATATCGTTTCTAATGCGAGCGAGACTCCGTCCTCTGACACAGCGCCGCTCACATGTGATGTTTATTTCGATGGAAAAAAGGTTGCAAGTGACTTAAGAGCGTTCAACGATGCAACCTATATTCAGAAAATTCGGTTCGGCACTTCTGACAGAAGAGCGTATAAGCTATATTTAGATGATATGAAGGTATCTTCTGCAAACAATTGGTACGGTGATGTAATGGATTTTGCAGAGGAGACTGCGGCGGCCTTAGCTGCGGAAAATCAGCTGGACGGCCTGGAGAAAAATCTTATTCTTCCGGAAGCGCCAACTGGCGTTTCTGTAGAATGGTATTCTGCAAACGAGAAAATAATTGAAAAGAACGGGACGATACACCGTCCGCAGACGGTCACAACAGTACCGTTCTACAGCGTAACTAAGCTCGGCGCGCAGAAGGCGATCCGGGAATATGAAATTACGGTTATCCCGGATTATTCTGCCGTGGAACAAGCGGAGCTGGACGCGGCAGCAATCGTTCTGCCTTCTTATGCACTGGAAAATATTGTCCTGCCGAAAACCGGAACGGAATACGGCAACCCGATTGTCTGGACAAGTGATTATTCTGAGATAATTGATGGAGAAGGGACGGTAACGCGCGCAGCAGCAGAAATGGTTGTTACGCTGACTGCAAACGTCGGTAACGGAAAGGCTGTTCGCTCCTTCAAGGTTACCGTTCCGAAAGCGGGAGAGACAGCATCTGCCAGCGCTGTTGTAACAGAAGATACATTTACAAGGAGCGGCGGATCAGGCGCTACTGTGCAGGGTAATACGATGCTGGTATGCGATAGCAGCCGGACGACCTATCTGAAGTTTGATGTCGGCGCTTTAAAAAATACCTTTGGCGGCAAGGACACAAAATATCTTCTGCAGCTTACCACACACAAAGACTGTAAAGCGAACTCGGTCAATGTGTATGGAATCAATGGAGAAAACCGCGTCAGTTGGTCAGATAAAAACTTAACTTACGATTTGGCAAAGTCTTTGGGACTGAATGATGACAGAACGAATAAACTGGGAGAAATGGTGGTTCCTGGCCCTAATCAGACTGTTACATTCGATGTGACGAAATACATCCAGTCTCTGCCGGCCGACAACATCGGCACGCTGAAATTGGAGCAAACGGTTGGAAACCTTATTGTATTCCAGTCTTCCGAATCAGCAGCAAATGAGAATGCGAAACCAAAGCTAATCGCGCAGCGTAGCTATAAGGATGACTACAGCAGTATTGAACCGAAGTTCTATAAAAACGGCGCAAAGGCTACTTCCATCAGCGAAGGTACGGTAAGGGCACGCGTGGCATATATGAATGCAGAAGAGGCCGACAGCAGTGCCATGTTGATTGTCGCGCTATACCAGAATGGGGTTTTAAAAAAGGCGGAGTGCAAAGACGTGACGCTGAAGGCACAGCAAGTAAACGATATTTCGCAGGAAATCGCAGTTCCAGCAGGTGACGGGTATTCCGCCAAGGCGATGCTCTGGAGAGACTTCGAGACGCTGAATCCGGTTTCGGGATTTGCAGAATTGAAATAAGAGGAAAGTTTATTTAGGAGGAAGAATCATGAAGAAATTGGCCTGCTTCACACTATGCTTTATGCTCCTGTTGAGCAATTGTATCACCTGGGCAGAAGATGGAAACGGACGTTATAGTCACAGTCTGGGGCGAATGAAGAGCTTTGGCATCATGAAAGGTACACCGGAAGGAGACATGAATGAGGAAGAGAATATTAAGCGCAGCGAATTTGCGGCAATTCTGATTCGGGCATCGAATTTGGAGGCAGCGGCAGAGTCTATGGGCGGCGGCACTGCGCATTTCTCAGATGTTCTTACAGACCATTGGGCAGCTCCGGCTATTCATTTGGCTGCTGAGCTTAACCTGATGGTTGGCGTGGGGGAAGGAAAGTTTGAACCGGATATGCCGGTCACCTATGAACAGGTTGTAAAATCCTTAGTGTGTACGATAGGCTACGGTGCGGCTGTGAAGCAGACAGATGGCGCCTGGTATCAGGCGTATATGGCAGAAGCGGCAAGGATTGGTGTTTTGAAAGGTATCGATTCCAGCTTTCAGTTAAATGTCCCCCTGACTAGGGGCCAGACCGCATTGCTGTTGGATAATGCTATGCAAATAGAGGTATTAGGCATTGAAAATGAGCATTATGCTGTTCAAAAGGGAACAACCCTTTTGAACAGACTGTTTGACGGCGGCAGACATATAGGTATTATTGATGCAAACCATCAGACTGGTTTGTATCGTGATGTGGGGCTCAGAGAGAATGAGGTCACGATCGACGGGTACCGCTTTAATGCCGGTGAAACCAATGCGGCAGAACTGTTGGGAATGTGCGTAGAGTATTATGGAACAGAGGAGGATGGGGAGTCCTATCTGCATTCTGTTATTCCCAGCAAATCAAAGAATACCACAATAGAGCTAAACGGACGCGATGTTATAAACAGCACACGCAGCAAAATTGAATATGAGAATACACAGGGCAGTGAAGAGGAGATTGAGCTTGCTTCCGACCTTAGCTTGCTTTACAATGGAAAGCTTTATCATTCCTATCCGGAGAATATTTTTTCCTGGCCAAATGTGAAAAGCATTTTGATTGACAACGATGCGGACCAAGAATTTGATGTGGCGAAGCTTACAGTCAGCGAGATTCAGCAGGTAGAGCGAATTAATACATATGATAAGAAAATTTTTCTGAAAAATAATTTAGAGTCCGGTGTGAATGTGATTGATACACTGGCGCGCGATGCGGAGGTAAGCATTGAAACGGATACAGGTGAGACGCTGGTTCTTGAGGACCTCTCTCAGGAGGATGAATTCTTTCAGATCTTTACCAGCATGGACATGGAACTGGTTCGGATGATTAAATTGACTAATGTAGTCAGCGGAATGCTTACGGGACTCAATCAGGAAGAGGGAGAGGTTGAAATCGATGGCGAAATTTACCCGGTTTACGCTTCTAAAACCGGTCCTTCAGTTGATTTTTCGAAGCTCATTCTTGGTTCTTACTGTGCGTTTGTCTTAAGTGCCGACGGCGAGATAGTAGATATAACGGAGGATAACACCCAGGGAAATATGCAGTACGGCTATATTTACGGAATTGATCGCACGAATGGAATTGGCAGCACGGTAAAATTGAAAATTTTAAAGGGGACTGTTACAGAACAGATTAAAGAACGGGATAAGTACTATCTTGTGGGAAAGGATATTCAGAGAATTGAAATCTGTACACTGGCAGACAGCGTGAAAATAGATAACCGGATGTACAAGAATGTGGGGGAAATGCTAAATTTCCTGGGTACGGGCATGGTCATTCAGTATGCAGTTAATAGCGAAGGTAAAATTAACCGTATCAAATCCGGACGACAAATGGGAGAGTATGGAAATCGTAATTTCAACGCAGAGGTGCAGGTTTTCGGCGGTGTAACACGCGGTGCTTTTGGAATTGACGATAAAACAATTGTTTTTTTCCTGCCGGCAGGAACTGTGGAAGATGATGTACAAAGTGAAATGAAATATGCTTCGGACGAATATGAATGCCAAGGTTTTGATGAAACAGAAGAGGGGAACATTGCGGGAGCAATGGTATTCCAGACGGATATCGATTCAGACAAAGCAGTTTATTTTAATGCGGACGTTCCGTTCCGCGTAATCCAGGCCGTTACTGCGGCAATTGACGGCGAGGGCGGTGAGTGTCTGAAAGTATCTGGTTTTGAGAATGGCCAGCCGTTTATGTACCAGACCGCGCCAGGTGCACAGGCATACGAAGTGTTAAAGGAGGCGCAGTGTGGAGATATTTTCCGGTTCGCCAGAAATTTCCGGGGAGAAATCGCAACTGCGCAGAAAATTCTTACAGGTTATGATGAAAAAAAACCAGAACGTTTAACACCGGATTATACCTATTATGAAAGGAAAGGCATTGGAAATAGCCAGGTGTTCGGCGTGGTGACGGAGGCAGAATATAAAGAACTGTCTGACTACAGCACAGAATATGAGAATATTCTGCGTATCAGCACAAGCAGCGACGGCAGCAATGCGACAAAATACAGCCTGACTTTCAAGGAAAGTGACGCTCCGTATTACTATATTTATGATTATCAGAAGGGAAGAGTCATTCCGGCAGACTTTAAAGATATTATATCTTCCGGGAGTACGAATTTAGAAAGTGCTTCAAAGGTATTTTTGTACTCCCTGAATGATGTTGTGAAGCTGGTTATGATTGTACGATAGGAGGAAAAAAATATGTTTCATAATATGAAAGCTCTGGCGCTGATGTTTGCCGCCGTGCTTCTGCTGACATTTGTTCCTGTTTCCAATGCAGCAGCCAGTGCACAGGACGCACTGAATGAAATTGATATCAATAGTATTGTTGGGAATACGCAGTCCGTGACTGAAGATTTTGTTTTGCCGCTGACAGATAGCAGTGGACAGGTGGCGCTGACGTGGTCCTCGGATGACACTGACGCTTTAAAGATATACGGAGAAAATGCGATTTTGGTTTCCAATCCCAGAGAGCGCAAGGTTCATCTGACCGTTACTGCAGTTTCCGGCAACGACACACAGTCGGAAAGCTATGAACTTGTTATCGCTCCGGCAGAATACACGGGAGATTATCTGATTAATGAGGATTTCAGTGGGATTGACGAGGGACATCTTCCCGATGACGGTAAATGGGCGAGGGATTTGAATTATACCGAGGAGCAGATCAACGTTCAGTCGAATGGTGAATGGATCTCCTTTATGGGGGCTACACAATTTCAGGACGAGAGCGTTTTAAGGGTGTTCAGAGATTCGGATTTTAAACCGGCGGATAAACTCATACATAGCGTATATGCGTGCTTTGGTGAAATTGACCAAGACGCGGAGATTATTATAACGATGGACCAGATGATTGATCATATTACCCATGATGGGATGGCTCCGCGTTTGACAACTAACAGCACGAATGTTTTAGGCTCGGCCTTTACCACCTATATTCCAGTTTCAGGGTCAGGCGGCAGTCCGAATCAGATGGTAATTGCAGGGCAAAGGATTCCCCTGGTGCTGGGACAGTGGAGCAGTGCAGCGCTGAAAGCAAAAATGTCCAGTTCAGCCGACGCTGGAGTTCCATTTGACGCGTATTACGACAGTTATTTCTTTAAAAATGCACGTTCTGCAGTAAAGGCCTCATATTTTCAGAATATGATGTTTGGAGTAGATACCAATTTAAGTAAAGAAATAAACATGTATATTGATAATGTCAAGGTGTTCATTAACGGTGCGGAACAGATAATCCGCAACTTTGACTATGTGGATATCGGAGCTACCCCTGAGGGCAACGTAATCGGCAATCTTGATTTTAGCACCGAGTTTCCGGGGGCTGCAATTCAATATTACTGCTCCGTGCCTGGTGTCATTGAAGGAGACGGAACTGTACACCATCCAGCCAACACAGAAGATAATATGAAGGTGCAGCTTTGCGTTGTTGCAGAAAAAGACGGTTACCGCAGCTTTAAGGAGTTAGAGTTGTCTATCATCGCAAATGACGAGGTTACGGATGCCTTTTTGAATATGGACATTGAGGACATAATCGGCGATGGACAGAGCGTTGACGCGGTTAAGACATCATTTGAACTACCGCAGCTTCTTTTAGATACGTATCCGCTGCGTTGGACATCTTCAGATGATACGGTGATCAGGATTAGCAACAACCAGAACGCAGAGGTCATCCGAAATATCGACAATAAAGATGTGACGTTGACAGTAAGTTTAACAAATAACGGCATTACGCTTACGAATAAATTTGATTTAACGGTGTCAGCGGTGGAGAGTTCCATTGACATAGATGAGATTCTGGGACAGGACATCAATGCAGTTACAAAAGATTTCCTGCTGCCGGAGATGACAGAAGACGGGGAATCAATTACATGGTCGACTTCAGATGAATCTAGTCTTTTCCTGTTTGAAGACAAGGCGTATATCTTGCCGGGAATTGAACCGAAAACAGTAATGCTGGGTGCGGAGGGGGTGTTCGCCGGAGTGCAGTCTAAGTTGGACTATGAGCTTACGCTTGCTCCCATAAAAGCAGAAAATGATATTTTGGTTGATGAAGATTTTGAAAATGTTGAACTGGGGACACTTCCAAACACGAAGATAAAGGATGGGCGCGGCATGTGGGCGCTGGATAACAGTATCACTGCCGGTGATCCGAATTTATATAACACAGTTGTAGAAGAGGGTTCTGTATTAACAACGGAGAATCCGCCGCTGCTTGAACCAGATAAGAATCCGAATAACAGGGTGCTGCAAGCAGGAAAAAATGAAAAAGATAGTTCTTTCGGGTTAGTACACCTCAGGTTCGATGCGCCAATGGAGACGGTTGTCAATCTTGAGTTTGATGTCTATGCAGAGGCACCAGAATATGGACACATATGGCTCTGTAATAATATGGATGCGACGCTAAACGGCGACCTTCTCCGTCTGCCGATGATGAGCAAGGGTTTAATTATCAGTGATATTAACGGAAACAATAAGCGTTTTACTTATCCGGATAATACCTGGCACCGTGTTCGGTTTATAGTAGATACCTCAAATCACAAATATGACTGTTATATTGACGGAAAGCTGGAAATGAAAGACGGTGATACCAAAAATAATGGAAACATTTTATCAAGAATTTCCTATGGGTTTGGTAAAGGCCTGAAAGGCTATAATCTGGTTGACAATGTAACTGTTTGGATTGACGTCTATAGGAGTGTAGGAGCTTATGCAAACTCTATTGAATTAGGTGATTTATCGGCTGTCACTGATAATATTAAGCTGCCAGCGCTGACTCCTTGCGGAGATGCGGATATTACGTGGCTTTCCACAGATCCGACGACTTTGAATGAAGAAGGCCGCGTCATCTGCCCGGCTGCAAATGAGCCAGATAAAGCAGTAACGCTCTATGCACTCATTCAAAAAAATAATATCCGGGCGCTGAGAAAATTTGACGTAACTGTAAAAAGTGAAAAAAATGATGAAGAGTCGGTTGCAGAAGATTTTGCCGGTCTGAATCTGGATACCGAAGGTTTTCTTACAAAGGATTTAGTTCTTCTGCAAAAAGGGTTGCATGGTTCTGATATTATTTGGGAAAGTTCACATCCTGAAATCCTTGACCCGAAGACAGGCAAGCTGACCCGCAAGCCGTTTGATAATATGCAAATCACTGAAGTGACGCTGACTGCGGTTGTAAAGAAAGGAAGTGTCACGAGCGAGAAAAAGAGTTTTACGTTCCGCGTTCCAGAACACAATTATGCTCTGAACGGAACAGCGGCGGGCAGCTCCGACAGAATTGATACGCCCTATAAAAACGTAATTGATAACAATCCAAATACGTTCTGGAGTCCGAAGACAACAGATGAAGAAAAATACCTTATCATCACCATGCCGAATGCAACTGCCACCACGACAAAAATCAACAAGCTATTCATCCAGGGAGAATATGATGGTGTAACGGTGTCCTATTCTACAGGAACCTCTGGAGACCAATTTACCAAAATCGCATATTCAGGTGATACAGATATTGCCCCGGCCATCAACGCAAAGCGGCTGAAATTTGAATTTTCCGGCGGCGACATTAAAATTTCAGACATTGGCGTATATTTTGTGGCAAATGACAACATTCTCGCCCAGGAGGATGCAGATGCTGTCATTTTGGAAAACCTGAGAAATGTGACAAAAGATTTAGTGCTGCCGGCAGTCGGAGAAAAAAATCAGAGTAAGATAATATGGCAGTCCGATGCTCCGGATATTATTTCCAATAGCGGAAAACTGTTGAAGCGTCCGTCGAAAAGCACACAGGTAAAACTAACCATGACGGTAATATACGGGGAAGCGTCGGTCACAAAGACCTTTGAAGCGTATGTGCCGGGGGATGGAAGCGGCGGCAATCCGAGTGGTGGTGGCTCCTTCGGCGGCGGCTCCGGTGGCGGCTCAAATATTTCCTATCCCACGGAGCCAGCAGCACCAACAGTGACACCTGACGAGGAGAATGTTGTGTTTTCAGATTTAGGGGGATATGATTGGGCTAAATCATATATTGAGGGATTTACAGAAAAGGGAATTATCAGCGGTGTCGGTGACGGAAAATTCGAGCCTGGCCGTGCTGTTACCCGCGCGGAATTTTTGAAAATATTGCTTTCCGCATTTGATATTCCGGTCACCACCGGAAATACAGTGAACTTTGCTGATGTTCGGATGGAACACTGGTATTATGACGTCGTGTCGGCCGGAGTAGCGGCAGGAATCGTGCACGGGGTGTCTGAAACAGAGTTTTTACCGGAACAGACGGTTAGCCGCCAGGATATGGCCGTGATGCTGTCAAAAGCACTGCATTACCAGGGAAAACATCTCCCGGAAGGTAATGGCAGCTTTGTGGACGCGGGTGACATTGCACCATACGCAGTCCCGGCTGTAAACGAGTTGACAAACGCCGGAATTATTCATGGATATGATGATGGAACTTATAAACCGTATGCTTCCGCAACGCGGGCAGAAGCGGTAGTCTTGGTTGGCCGCGCAGCTGAATAGTGGAGGAAATCGGAATGAGAAAATTAATGAGTATTACATTAAGCATATTTATACTGCTTACGGCTTGCCCGATTTGTTTTGGGGAGGCAGATTACAGCAATGTTCAGTTTGAGGATCCAGGCAGACTGGCAGACGAGGATTTTTTCGGCCAATGGGATGGAGAGAAATGGGTAATCGAAAGCCAGATAAACTATGATTACACAAATGCATTAAAAACCGTTGAGGAAGCTGTAAAGGCTGGAGATTATTACAAAGCAAAAGAGGATCTGCTTTATTATTATCGAAACAGGGGGTTAGAACAACCACTTTCAACGACGCGTGACCCACTGTCAGCTAAAGTGCAGGCGAAGGATATTAATTATTCCCAGGCGCCTGTTGTTGCGGCCTTTGCCGTATCAGAAACGCCGCAGTGGTATGAAATTGACGTAACGAACCATATCACGCTAGGTGGTTCGGCGGTCTATACACTCCATATGCTGGACCGCGATTTCGGGGATGAAGGTACAGAGGGAATCGTTTCCTTTCAGGCGAAGGAATCCGGAGAAAATGTGTCCTATCTCGAAGTGGAACAGGGTGGACAGACCTACACAATTCCCTGCGGTGCGGATATGTATATCCGAGGCGGCAGGTATTCCAGCTTTAATTATGGAGACGAGAACCAAATTTTGGTGAGTGAGTGGCAGCCATATGAGGGAATTGCGTTAGAGGAGGGGGAATCCCCTGCCAGCAATGGTACGCGTCAGGCGCATATCAGATATTCCACCTCGGGGCTCGATTCTACTTTGCCAATTGACCGAGCGACGCTGAAGTTGTATGGAAGTTCAACAGTCGAGGGAAAGGAAATCGGTATTTTCCAGTCTACCATTACAACTGCGTGGAACGAGAGGGAAATTACATGGTTCCTGTACCCAAACCAGATTTACAGCTATCAGGGGATTGCAGGCGGATACGTCTGGAAAAATCCGAGTGCTGCTCACCAGCAATTTTATAACGTGCAAAATCGACTGGGAAATCTGGCACAATTTTTTACAGAAGCGCGGGAAACAAATAATCCTGTGTATGAGATCAAAGCAATTGAGCTTTTTCTTGATTACATCAGAGATGTCAATGGTCTAACCAATGACTGGTATTCGTCGGAAAAGCGCCTGAATTCTGCGTTCCGCAACAATGGAAATTCGCAGGAATGCTTTTTCAGTGCGCTGCATACAAAATCCCTCGATCCGATTGCGTTCGGTGCCTTAATTAAACTGATGTGGCAAGAAGCGGACGCCATGTCCGGCCCGCCAATGGAGGGCCAGATAAACCTCAACGGACTTTCAAGTGTTGTCGGCTCACTGCTTCGATTTTGTACCTACTTCCCGGAATTTGCAAAACGGAATCACTACATTGAAAAAGCGCAGACAAGAATGATTGAAATGGCAGAGCAATGTTTGTTTGAAGATGGAAGCTATCGGGAAGCGTCCAGTGGATATGACGCGAGCGTGCTAGGAGATATCAACGCTTTTTATGATATCGTAAAGGATGGGGATGTGGAACTGCCCGAGGAGTTTAAGGAGTATTACCGGGCGTTTGCAATTTCACAGATGAATCTGACCCAGCCAAACAAGGAACAGTTCCGCTGGGGCGATGGCGGAATCAAAAGAGACATGCGCGAGCGCATTTTGGCTGCAGCAAATAACCTCGACGATATGGAGATGCTGTATTATGGAACAGACGGCGAAGAAGGCACACTTCCGAACTACACTTCTTATTTCGCGCCAGCGGGCAAGATGGGTGTCATGCGCTCTGACTGGACAGACAGAGGAGTGTCCGCCTTCATCATTGGACGGATTGGGGGCAGCCACAGTCATCATGATATGAATCATATCAATTTATACGCTTATGACAGAATTCTGCTCAACGACACAGGAAAGGCATCCTATGATTCAAGACATCCAGCCGTAGCCTGGCAGTCAAACCGTTCCGAGTCGCACAACACAGTGGAAGTGAACGACCACGGGCAGGATATGGCCGGCGGTATGAGCATGTACGATGATTCTACGGTTTCCATGTATATGAACAGCAAAATGGATTATTACAGCGGAGAATCAAATGCGTATCCGCTCGAGGCGGTCCACACAAGAAAGCTCTCATTTGTCCGGGACAAAAAATTCTATATTGTAACAGATTTCATGGAAAATTTAAACGGTCAAGAAAATAAATATAATCAGGTATGGCATATTCCGGATCAAAAGCGGTATTATGATATAAACCCGGAAAGCAAAACTGTAATGACAAATTATACCAGTGGGGCGAATTTAAGCGTTGTGCCGGTGAATCCAGCGCGTTTGACTTCGGCTGGGTTGGCCAGTAACGTGCTGGGAAGGTCTCATGTGTCTTATGTAATTAATTCTGCGGACAACACATACTTTAATACGATTTTGTTCCCGTTTGAAAATGAAGCGCAGGATATTAAGACGCAGGAATTACCCGTTACAGGAGTCACAGACAACAGTGCGACCGCGTTTTCTATGGTTCTGCCAAGCGGTGAGGACGCTGTTTATTACGCAAACAATGATCTGAAACAAATTCATCGTTTCGACCGTTTTGATGTCGACGCGGGAATGTTTTATGCGGAACGCGGTGATGACGGTGCATTGCAGATGTTTTCAGCAAATGAGGTCAAAACAGTAAAAGAGAATAGCAACCCCATTTTGCAGGCGAACAGAAGACTGACAGATGTAGCTGTGCGTTACAGTGACAAATTCTTAGAACTGGATTGTTCAGATGAAATCGATCTGTCACAGGATTATATTATGGTTGCCGCACCGGAAAAAACAGAGGTGGTGACGCTGAATCAGGAGGTTGTTCCATTTTTCCGCCTGAATGGTAATATTGTGGTGGGAACATATTCTGAAAACCTGCGTTACAGAATTGAAGGTTCCGAGGCGGTTGCGGAACTCCCAGGGATGACAGTCAGCTTTCCGGTAAGCGAAAATAAAGATATCAGTTGGATTACAGCAGAAATTAAAGAGAACAGTACCCTCAGAACAGAAAAAAGCTGGAATGGGAAAATGGAACTTTCAAGTATGGAGGAGTCTAATCTCAGTGTTGGTAATTGGACAATCGGTGAATCGAAATTTCTGGAGGGAACGGTCGATATTCCGATACGTTTTGCATTTGAAGGAAATCCAGACTGGCGGGCAGCTCCGGTGATAAACGGCCGTCCGGCAGAACCGGAAGAAAAACTTAGTGAGGACAGTTTAGATGCGGCTATGAATTTAGAGAAAGATACGGCATATTACAGTGACGAAAGTAATGCCTCTGTTTATAGCAAGCAACTCGGGCGGTTTGTGTTTTATTCTGAGAAGGCGGACAAAAGACCGACAGACAGCGGTGGAAACGCCCCAAATTCCGGCCATGTGTCCTCGGGTGGTGGAACCGTTTCTCCGATTGTTACGCCGACGCCTCCCCCAACGGTTACCCCAAATCCACCGGAAGAGATGCCGTTTGACGATATTGCATCACATTGGGCAAAGAATGATATTATCTCAATGTATGAACGTGGCATTGTCAACGGAGACGAGGGCAAATTTGCTCCTGACAGGCCGATTAACCGTGCCGAAACGGCAGCAATGCTGGTGCGGGCAGCGGATATTCCGGTGAACAGCGAATATAAGGGAATTTTTGCAGATGTTTTAGAAACGGAATGGTATTCTGGTGTAATTGAAGCTGCGGCTGAGAAAGGAATCGTATCCGGCAATGGAAACGGTTTTGAACCGATGGAAGCAATTACACGCGCACAATTGTGTAAAATGGTAATGAACACCTTTAAGCAAATGGGAGGAACGGTCTCAGAAGGCGGAGAATCCGGATTTGCGGACAAAGAATTGTTTCCACAGTGGGCTGAGGTGGAAATCGCAAATGCAGTGTCCCTCGGTTTTGTGAAGGGATATCCGGATAATACATTTCGTGCAGATGGGCTGGCAACCAGAGCTGAGGTGACGGCCGTAATTAACAGAATGATTAAAAAAATTGAGGAATAAAAATAGGCGTTCGTGGAGAACTGTATTATCTTTTCCACTTCCGTTGGAGCATCTCTGCCGATGCTGTTGCTGCGGCAGAGATGCTTGTTGTTTGCACAGCATTCTGAACGGAATGAAAAGCATCGGGGACCTGCACAGGAGAATTTAACTTATGGAGCTTATGACGTGGCAGGCCAAGGCATGCTGTACGAATAACGAAGGGAAGAGAAGGCAAAAGCTGCGTGAGTTATGATCTTTATCTACACCTATTTAAAGAATAAATCGGAAGAATGTAGAAAGAAAATAAATCATAAGTTCCGATAAGGAGAAACGATACGGATGAATGAACGGAGATATTTGAAAAGTAATGGCGATGTTTTTGCAGCAGAAGGCGAAATGCTAACAGTACCGCAAGAACTTCCATATGTCCTGCGGGTTCATGCGGTGTGGAGCGGCAATGCGGAGGGCGGGCATTTCGGTCTGTTTACCCCACAGCAATGGGAGCAATTTTCAAACTGCAGAAATAAAGCGACAGAATTTGCATTTGGAGGAACAATATATAACCATATAAATGACAGTGTACTGTTGCAGGAAATCAGGAATGTAGACAGTAAAAATTGGGTCAGCGGCAAACTGAATAGTTGGCTGTCGGCGTACTGTGGAGAAAAATTAGTTGCGGCAATCATAGGGAAAAATAGTGAGGATATATCCCTTCAGGCTGTACGGTGGCGGTTCGTTTCAGAACGGGAGAGGGAAGATGAAATTATAAGCTGTTTTTCGGAAACGTTTTTGGCTGAGAAGGGTATTGCCGATGCCTTTGCCAGTGGAGATAGAGCGAAAGCAGTAAAATATTTTTGTCAATATTTTAAACAGCGGCAACTACCTGTTTTTCCAAGAAAAAAGGATTGCTCGGACGAGGAACGAAAAATAGCGGATATGGCGCTTGATCATGTCTATCAACCTCAGCCGATTGTGCATGAACCGGAAAAAATAGAACCATTTTGCTGGGACGCCGATCCTATGAATTTGGCTCAATGGACAATTGCGTGGAACAGGCACGGGCATTGGAACAGTCTGGCTCGGGCATATGATGCCAGCGGAGAAGAAAAATATGCGCAAGAATTTGCCTTTGAACTAAGTGAATGGCTCCAGCAGATTCCTTTGTTTTTGAATCAGAGTGTTTCTTTTTTGCTGGGAACGGAATATGAACCAGGCCGTCTTTCCCATTTTTTAGACGCAGGAATCCGGTTAAGCGGCTCGTGGTGGGAGAGCTTTGAGGTATTCAGAAGGAGCAAGGCAGTTACGCCTGAAATCATGCTGAAATTTTTTGACGGCGTAATACAACAAGCCGAATATCTGGCGGACGAACGTGCCTGCGACATTTATGGAAACTGGGGAGCGGCTGCAGCAGCAGGCCTTTTGACTGCGGCCGTAATGCTGCCGGAATGTTCCTTAGCCAGACACTGGAAAGCTGTTGCAATTGAGCGGATTAGACGAATCTTAGATGCACAGTTTTATCCTGACGGTGCACAGATTGAGCTAACGCCAACCTATCAATGCGGCGCGGTGGAACATATTGTATCTGCGCTTGAACTGGCTGAGGTAAACGGAGTAGTGGTTGAAGGGATTGACCGAAAGCGTTTCGAGCAAATTTTTGACTATATGCTGAAGATTGCAACACCAAACCGGACTGCCCCTGCCTTTAATGATTCTCCATGGAAACCGCTTCAGCAGATTTTTCGGACAGCACACCGACTTTTTCCGAAACGCAGGGATTTTCTGTGGTTTGCGTCCGATGGACAGGAGGGACAACAACCAGAGGAAAAATCCATTTTTCTGCCTTATGCGGGTTATGCGATTATGCGAACTGGATACAGTGATGCGGATTATTATACCGCATTCGATGTAGGCCCGTTTGGTTTCAGCCATCAGCATGAGGATAAATTGAATTTTGTCATTTCTTTTGGAAAAACAGTGCTGCTGTCAGAGGCTGGTGTCTATAACTATGATTATTCGCCGCGGCATTTATACGCACTTTCATCTCGGGCGCACAACGTAATTTTAGTGGATGGACTTCCACAGCGCCGTGCAGATAAAAAGGAGACATACATGGCGAGCAATCCCTTAGATGCCGGCTGGATTAGCAACGATGAATTTGACTATGCCAGAGGGCGATATTCAGATGGATATTCAAATGGGGAGATAGAGGTATCTGTTACGCATGAACGGGAAATTCAATTTTATAAGAAGGAGCCCCGCTGGAGCATTACGGACACGCTGGTGCCGGAAGATGAGACAGAGCATTCCTATGAGGTGCTGTTCCATTTTGATGCAGATACGCTTTGCTATCATCCGAAACAAAATTCTATTATCGCAGAACGGAATGGAAAACGGATGATTATAAAGCCGAGCTGTGGATTTCAGGGTTCTGTACGGATTATAACGGGACAAATGGAGCCGGAAGTACAGGGGTGGGGACGTGTTGACAGTGGAGAAGTAATTGCGCGCCCTGTAGTCATATACTCCTGGAAAGCAACTGGAACTTCGCAACTGGTCTGGGATATCAGACCTTATTTTGTGTAACGGACATCATGTGATTAACAAGAGATTCTAATTCTATAGAGTTATACACTCTCCTTGACCAACTTGAGGAAATGAGCTATTTATTTGAAACATGGTATGAAAGTTTAGATTTATAAATATGGGAAGAACTACAAGGATTAAATATTATAAATTTAATCCTGAACAAGAACAATGGTATGAGGAAACCTATACAAATGAAACAGTTCCCACTTTGCTTACGGAGGTTCAGAGTTGACAAACAAAATTTACAATGATAGAATTATGTCAACAAGATAATACAGGAAATGCCGGAAGGGGCGGAGATAGAGTACGACCTGTTCAACCGGATGGTAAAGTATACGAAGGGGACAGATGTCTATACGTATACCTACAATGGAGACGGTCAGCGTCTGAGCAAGACGGTGAACGGAGTAACGACAGAATTCACGTGGGACGGCATGGACATGATTCTGGAGAGTGCCGGAAGTGCTGCTTCCATTTACGTGTATGGGAATGGGATAAATTACAGAAAGACGGGTAGCACGGTCTATACCTATACGACCAATGCGCATGGAGATGTGGTGAACTACGCACAGGGAACCACGGTCGTCAAGGAATATTGCTACGATGCGTTTGGGAATGAGCTAGAGGAGTATGATTCGAGGGAAAGCGAAAACCCGCTCCGGTATTGCGGGGAGTATTACGACGCGGAGACGGGGTTTTATTACTTAAGGAACCGGTATTATGACCCGAAGAAGGGGAGATTTATCACCGAGGACCCCGTATCTTCGGGTAGTAATTGGTATATTTACTGTAACGGGAATCCAGTTATGTTTGTGGATCCGACCGGATTAATTGAATTAGCAGATGGCCTATTAAGTTCTCAAGATCAAAAAAAGTTATTACAATATACTAATAGT
>CABSKZ010000027.1 GCA_902478395.1 uncultured Eubacteriales bacterium
TTCAAGCACAAAATGGTAACGCCCATGGAAACAAGGTTGACGATGATGAATTTCCACATCTCGTCTACCTTTACTTTCCCCTTTTTTCCAAACGTCCAGTACCGGTTAAAAAAATAGCTGTTCGTCATAGCAATCGCGGTTGCAAGCACCTGCGCCAGGTTTTTGTCCAAATTCAGCAAGCTGAAAAATACAAAAAACAAAAGGTAATCAATTGCGGTATTGGCAATCCCTATCAATCCAAACTTTACAACCTGTATCAAGTTCTTTTTCGCGTTAGTTTTCGTCTCCATGCTCAAAGCCTTTCTTTTCCCGAATGATATAGAGCGGACGGTTTTTCGTCTCGTCGTAGATTCTGCCGATATATTCCCCAATGATGCCGAGCATCATCAAAATCACGCCGTTAAATATTAACGATACTGCCAGTGTGGAGGCCCAGCCGGACACGGTCGTATCGGTAAACAGCTTAAGGCAGAGAACAACAATTAAGTAGATAAAACTGAGGATGGACACCAGGAATCCGACATAGGTCGAGATTTTCAACGGCTTATAGGAAAAGGTCGTAATTCCGTCCATCGCAAATTTAAGCATCTTTTTCAATGGATATTTCGTTTCGCCCGCGAACCGCTCGTCGCGCACATATGTAACCGCGGTCTGTTTGAACCCCACCCAACTGACCAGTCCGCGCACATACCTGTTCTTCTCTGTCAGCGAACTCATCACATCGCATACCTTGCGGTCTATCAGGCGAAAATCTCCGGTATCGACCGGGATATCCACGCTCGTCATGCTGGAAAGCAGACGGTAAAACAGCTTCGCAGTAACCTTTTTGAAGAAGGTTTCTCCCTTTCGTTTCAGCCGCTGTCCATAAACAACGTCATAGCCTTCCTTCCATTTTGCAATCATATCCAGAATCACTTCCGGCGGGTCCTGCAAATCAGCGTCGATTACGACGACCGCCTGCCCGCTGGAATTGTCCATTCCCGCGGTAATAGCCGTCTGATGCCCGAAATTGCGGGAAAAATTAATCAGCCGAACATTTTTGTCATGGTCGCACAGGCCGGAAACGAGTTCAGCCGTTTTGTCACGGCTTCCATCGTTGACAAATATTAGCTCATACGGCTCGTTGGTCGAATCCATCACCTGTTTGAGCCGCTTGTAACTCTCTTCTACCACCAGCTCCTCGTTGTACACGGGAACAACAATGGAATATCTTATCATGATATAACCTCCAAAATTTTTGCCTGTTTTATCGTAAACAGGCCCATTTTCTATCTAGATATAACTACCCGGATACACCGCATACATCGGTATATCCTGAACAAAAGTTCCTGAAGTGTGTTTTTAGCACCGTTAACCTATATTCGTTTCCGAATTAACGGAGATGCACTTTGCACAGCCGCCCATATCCAGCCGAAAGCACAAATAAACACAATTGCGTTTATTATATCATAAAGTATTTTTCTTTTCAATCTGTTTTTTCCCGAAAAAAATGTCGGGAAATTTTCCGCATTCGACAGCGGCAACCGACAGATTTTGTTCCCGGCCTGCGTTATAATATCTTGTACAGGAAAGCAACGGAGGAAAAAGGCGTGGAAGTGAAGGTATATATTGATGTATTGTTCTTAGTAAATTTAATCATGAACTATATCCTTCTCTGGTTCACCGGCCTGTTTGCCAAGATTGAATTAAAATTCTGGCGGATGGCATTGGCCTCCGCAGTCGGTGCAATCTATGCGGCCGCCGTCTTTTTTATTCCTCTCACGTTTTTCTACGGTATCTTGACAAAGCTGCTGCTAGGCTGCCTGATGGTGCTGCTCGCGTGCAAACCGTCCAGCCTCCGTCATTTTTTAAAGGAGCTTTGTGTCTTTGGCGCAGTCACCTTTGCCACTGGCGGGATTGGGTTTGCTTTCTTCTATTTCACGAATGTCGGTTCCATTTTAGGCGCGGTGTATGCAAACGGCGTGTTGTACCTGAACCTGCCGGCCTATTTGCTGGTTTTTTTATGCGCGGTGTGTTATATAGTTTTAAATCTCGCTTTTGGTTTTGTAAAGAAAATCCGGCGGAAGCATCGGCTGATATTTGACATCTGCCTGATGCTGGGCGGAAAAACCGTCCATTTGCGCGGCCTGTACGATACCGGCAATTTTTTAAAGGAGACCATCAGCGGGAAAAGTGTGATGATTGCGGAATGGAACCGCGTCCGTCCATTATTCGGCAAAAGCAAAACCCTGCTCGATGCAGTTTCGGCAGACGCGGCACCGTTCATTCCGATCACCTATACCGGTCTCGGCGGACAGGATGTACTGTTCGCGTTCCTGCCGGATGAAATTTACATGGCTGATACGAAATTGACTCGCCTTGCCCCTGTTTACGTGGGAATAGTGGACCGGAAGCTCGACAAAAGCAACGATTACAACCTAATACTACCAAATGACTTTGAGGGAGCGGATTTTGATGATGGTGGACCTTATCAGGGACATTTTACTGATGGCGAAAACGCAGTATTACAACATAAAAGTATGGCTGGCGGAGGTTGAAGAGGACGAAACCTATTACATTGGCGGAGGCGAGGCACTTCCTGCCCCGCTGACACCTGAGGAGGAAGCGGAGCTGCTTGCCCGTCTCTCCCCCGACAGCTACGATGTAAAAAAAATTCTCGTTGAACGCAATCTGCGCCTGGTCGTGTATGTGGCCCGGAAATTTGAGAACACGGGCATTAACATTGAAGATTTAATATCCATCGGCTCTATTGGTTTAATCAAGGCCATTAATACCTTTGACCCGAAAAAGAACATCAAGCTGGCGACCTATGCCTCGCGCTGCATTGAAAATGAAATTCTAATGTATCTGCGCAAAAACCACAACCAGAAAACTGAGGTTTCCATCGACGAGCCGCTCAACACGGATTGGGACGGAAACGAGCTTCTGCTGTCTGACATTCTGGGAACAGACAGCGACGACGTATACCGCCATATTGAGGATGAAGTCGACAAACAACTTTTGAACACGGCTATCGATAAGCTGTCCGCCCGGGAAAGAACCATCATGGAACTGCGGTTCGGGCTGAAAAACGGCTATGAAAAGACGCAGAAAGAGGTTGCAGACATGCTGGGGATTTCCCAGTCCTACATCTCCCGGCTGGAAAAACGGATTATCGTGCGGCTGAAAAAGGAGATATCAAAAATGGTGCAGTAATTCCTTTGCCTTCCTTTCCAGATTGGAGATATGCAAACGCCCCGGACTTTTAAGTTCCCGGGGCGTTTGCCTTTTTCATAGGCGGGTCCTGCGTCTCCGGCTGCTGCGGCACCTTCCGCAGCACGTCATTCAGTACAGTCAAGGCCTTTTTAAAATTCTTCACATCGTCCGGTTCTAATGACTCAATCCGGCAGCATAACTGGTCGGCACTGTTCATGACCTGTCCGTCAAAAAAAGCACAGGCTTCCGGGCGCATGGTGATAATGGCAACCCTCCGGTCGGCCGGATTGTTCTGCCGCTCAACCAGCTTTAATTCTTCCAGCCTGTCCACTATTTTCGTCACATGCTGCTTCGTCATGCTCATTCGGTTGGCTAATTCCGTCATCGTCACGCCCCCTGCGGCACGTACGATACAGAGGGAATAAAACTGCAAAGGACTGAGCAGGCTTTGTAGCGAGTCCTCATACGGCCTTGAAAGCTTTTCCCGAAATAATGCCATAAAATCCAACAGTTCTTTGCGGAACCATTCCCGTTCCTTCGTGTTCATAAAAAGTTCCCCCATTATTCACACTTTCTCTATTGACAGTCGAATAGGATTATGTTATTATGATGATAGTAATAATTTTATTACTATCATTTATATACGATTATTATTAATTATACTATATCTCAAAGCGTAATTCAATAGGAAAGAGGGAATTTTTATGGCATTATTCGGTGAAAAAAGTATGGAACATCTCGTAAAGGCCCATAAATGGGATAAACTCGAGAAAAAAGCATCGCACGGCGACACGGCACTGCGCGCTGAAATCGCAACTCTCTGCGGCACATCCAAGGACGACGAAGCATATAACCTGTTAATCCGGTTAACCAGTGATCCGGAAAAGGATGTGCAGCTCGCCGCAATTAAATCGCTAGGTGAGGTTGGGCGCGAATCCGCAATTGCACATTTGCAGTGGCTTTCCTCCCACATTCCGGAAGATCGCACGGAAGAACAAAAGATGATTCAGCAAGCGATGAATAAAATTAAAACACGTAAGGATTAATTCTATAAAACGAAACGGGGATGGCTTGTAGCCATCCCCGTTTCGTTTTATTTAATATTCTGATGTGGACAGGACACAACAGAATCTTGCCTCCAATTGAATCACTTTTTCGTCCAGCGTTTAACCGGTCTAGCCATGTTCATATTTCTTTTTTTCATATCACCGGCAATGTCTATCGTTCTCTTTCTAAAATTCTTATCACGCTATCCATTTTTATCGAAATAGCATACGAAATTGCCTCTCTTTTTCATCGTGTTACCATTGCCTCAGACAACATCCACTTGCTCTTTTTTAATGACCGTTTAAAACATTTTTCTAATTTATTCGCCAAAATTGCAAAAAATTGATCTTCTATCGAAATTATATGCTATAATAAACGCAGTTCATTTTATATAGTCTACGGCGGAAATATAAAACCACGCAAAAAAATTCTCGTATTGCTTTAAAAACCTAACCCCTATAGATTTGTGGTATACTATATACAGAAAGTCTTGCTTTGCCTTACTGCGCTCCGCGCAGATGCGTATATCGACGGCTTCGGAAAAATGCCCCTGCAAGCATATCTGCTTCATGGTAGAATACGAACATTTAGCGAAGCCGAGTAAAGCGAAGGGTGCGCTTAGGTTACCTGCCCTTCTGGATTCTATAAAATATAGTAACCTTTGAATCCATGAAGCACATGCTGCCTGATTGAATTAGAGCATTTACGGAATTTCTCGTTTAGGGATACAATAAAATGATATGTTAAAAAGCTTCCGGCCGGTTAACAAACAGCCGAGGCAACCCGATAAAGAAAGAAGAGGGAATGTCGAATGAAGTACAGCGAAAGCAGCGCCGTATACCTGCAAACTTTGTATCAGGATTTAAGCCACCTGGACACCTTCTTGAACGGAATGGATTCGCTCGAAAACAATTTAAAACTGCTCGCTGACTTTATGACTCAATATTTGGATATTTTCAAACTTGCTCTGATCCGCACAGACGGGGAGCAGTTAAAGGAATATGCTGTCTGGAGCCAGGATCACAGCTTTACCAACCATATTCTCGAAAAATTTCTCTCCGAACATCTGAACGAGCTGTTGAAACTCTATCGGGAAGAGAAAGAAATTCGAGATGAAGCCGTTGTACATATGATTCAATCGACGCTCGACCGAAACGTGCTTGCCTGTCATCCGACTGTAGTTCCGGTCGTATATGCCGAAAAACTGCTTGGCCTGGCGTTCATCGGCAAACCCAGAAGCCATCCGAACTGGACAAAAGCGGAGAAAGAACTGCTTTATTATCTGACGCCCATCATCAGCATCTGTTATAACAACAAACAGCTCCATGCGGAACATGCTTTGCAGAACTGGGTTTTGAATGAAGTCATGGACAGGATGCAAATCAATCTCTATATCACAAATGTAGAAACAGATGAAATTCTGTTTATGAACCGCACAATGAAGAAAACGTTTCACCTCGAACATCCGGAAGGTAAAATTTGTTGGAAGCTCCTGCAAAAGAATCAGGAGGGCCGTTGTGAATTTTGTCCCATCAAAGCATTACAAACCAGCACAGACGATTTTCCTTCCATTGTTTGGGAAGAGGAAAATACGGTTACCAACCGTATATATGAAAATTACGACAGCCTGATGCGCTGGACGGATGGCAGCCTTGCTCATTTTCAGCAGTCCATCGACATTACAGATTCCAAACGGCTCTCACGCGCCGCAAATTATGATGAATTGACAGAAATGTATAACCGCCGCGCAGGAAAAGAAGCACTGACAAAAGCTATTGAACGCGCAAGAAGCGAACAAGTTGCAATTACCGTTTGCATGTACGACGCTAATAGTCTGAAGGAAGTGAACGACACCTACGGCCATGCGGAAGGTGACCTCCTGCTGATGGCAATTTCAACTGCTGTCAAATCCGAAATGGAGCCGCAGGACTTTCCGTTTCGCTTGAGCGGCGACGAGTTCATGATTGTTTTTTATAATTGTAGTGAAACACGCGCCCTTAAGCGGATGCAAAAAATTGAATCGGCTCTAGCGAAGCAGAGCGCCAGCATGAATAAACCTTACCAAATCAGCTTTTGCTATGGCTTGCTGGAGGTTTCCCCTGACGGCAACAATCTGGTTCCAGAAATTTTGATTCAAGTGGACGAAAAAATGTACGCGCAAAAACGGAAATACCATCAGAACCGTACCATATTGAGGCAAATAGAAAACAGCTTGTCCGAACGGAACAATCTAATCGTGTCTAAATTGGAGCAGGAAAAGAAAAAACGGCAGTATGACCTTGCGCTGCAAAACAGCTATACGGAAATCTACGAGTATTCATTTGCTGATGACCGGTTAACGCCGCTTCTTTCCGGCACAGGCCTGCTAACAACCATTTCCTATACCGGAAATATGACAACGGATATTCATACCATGATGGAAGAAGGAGTTCATCCAGACGACCGTGAAAAGTACGCGGCGTTTTATCAGAGAGACAATTTACTTCCTATTGTTTCCAGCAAAAAGAAGGAATTGACGGAGGAATACCGCAGACTGGGTGTTGACGGCAACTTCTACTGGGTTTCCTCCACGGTCATTCCCCTGCCTTTTGAAATATCGGAGCAGGGAAAGTGTATGATTTTAATCAAGAATATCACAGAACGCAAACAGATAGAAATCATGCACGACGAGCTACGCAGACGTTATGAGATGATTTTTAAGCAGTCCTATGACGCGATAATTGAAGTCGATTTAGATGCCGATAGCTATCTGCACACTGCCTTTACCAATCGTGTTCCATTTCCGCTGCCTCAAAATGCTAGCTACTCAGAAAATGTTGAGGTTCTGCTCCGCGAATGGGTAGATGCGGAGGATACTCCGGCGGCAAGAGACATTCTGAGACTTGAAAATTTGCGGCAAATGTATCACAGAGAAAAAAAGGAATTGGCCTGTCAGTACCGTATAAAAACGGCCAGCGGTCTGAAATGGCTGGAAAACCGTATCTTTTTTCTGCATGGAAATGTTCCTTCCGTCATTATCTCAACGAAAGATGTCACAGACAGCAAGGAGAAAGAATTGAAACAGCATATTGCCAAGCAATACGATGCAGCGCTTCGAGGAATTTACGATGAACTGTATGAACTGAATGTGACGCAGGATTCTTACCAAATTGTTTACCATGTGGAAAACAAATATGTGACGCCTCCGGAGCGGGGCAATCTGACGCATGGTATTGCACTGGTGGCTGACAATATGATTTACCCGGAGGATAAATCCCGTTTTCTGAAATTTTTCGACCTGGATGCAGTCCGCGCTTACTTCGCCACAGGCAAAGACAGTATGCTCGCGGAATTCCGAAAGCTCTGTGTGGACGGAAAATACCACTGGGCATCTCTGACCCTGTTCCCGGTGGAAGCTATCCGGCACGGGGACGAAATTTATCTTTGCTTCATTATGGATATTAATGATAAAAAACATGCTGACGAAATCGAGGAGCAGAACAGGCTACTTCTGAAACAGCAGTCTGACGACGAGCGGTACCGCATCGTTGTGGAACAGACCGACACGATTGTGTATGAATGGAATCGGAATACTGGCACCTTTTTTCTGCCTACCGAAATGAGAGAAATGTTTCAGGCCAATTACGACGGACGGAATTTATATGAAGTCTGGACAGATGATGACATTGTCCATCCTGATGACGCCGGGAAATTGCTGGCCTTTTTGCGAACTCTGAACGAAAAAGTTCCAAAGTCGGACGTACTGCTACGGCTGAAAAAATATGCTAAGGAATATGTGTGGTGCCGTCTGACACTGTCAAATATTTTGGATGAATCAGGCGATATCAAACGTGTCATCGGCACAATTAACGATGTGAATGAGGCTGTCAAATCGGAAAACGCGTTGAAATACCGGGCAGAATTCGATTTGCTCACCGGCATTTATAACACACAGGCTTTTTATGTGCACGCCTCCCAGAATCTAAAACGCTACCCAACGGAAAAATATGCGATTATTCGCATGGATATCAACCGGTTCAAGTTCATCAATGACCTTTATGGTATGGAGGAAGGCGATAAACTGCTGCGCTTTATAGCCGAAATCCTCCGTAAAAATGTATCTGAAAAGGATATTTACGGCCGCATCGGCGGTGACGTTTTCTGTATCTGCGCTTCCTACCAGAAAGAGGAGGAGCTAACAGAATTCACCTGCCAGCTGCGAAGCGCCCTGAGCGAATACGTTCTGGGATGCGAGGTCGTCCCATATTTCGGAATCTGTATCATAGACGACCGTACGGTTCCCGTCAGTATCTTGTGCGATTGGGCAAACCTCGCATTGAAGACGGTGAAAGGCAACAATCTGAAAAGTTATGCTTTCTATGACGACCAGCTTCGGGCAAAACAGCTGGATGAACGGAATATTGAAAACCAGATGGAACAGGCGCTCTCTGCCGGACAGTTCACCATTTTCCTACAGCCCAAGCACGACATCCGGACTTCCCGCATCGTCGGCGCAGAGGCGCTCGCGCGCTGGCTCCACCCCAAGGAAGGTTTAATAACACCGGACCGTTTTATTCCTCTTTTTGAACACAACGGGTTTATCCTCCGGTTAGACGAGTACATTTGGGAACAGGTCTGCATCCTGCTGCGAAAATGGATTGACAACGGCTACACACCGGTACCTCTTTCCGTCAATGTTTCCCGCCTGCATCTGTACAACGCGGATTTATGCGAAATTTTAAGGCGGCTGGCTCAAAAATATGACCTGCCGCGCGAGCTGCTGGAGTTGGAGCTGACGGAAAGCACCTTCGTGGAATACCCTGACGAACTGTATAGAATGATGGGGCAGCTGCAAAAAGACGGCTTCCGTTTTTCCATTGACGACTTCGGCTCTGGATACTCTTCTCTGAATATGCTCAAAAACACTAGGGCAGATATCATTAAGCTGGATCGGGGCTTTTTAAGTGAGACCACAGCCACCCCAAAAGGTAAAACGGTCATTCAAAATACAATCAATATGGTAAAACAGCTGGATTTAGATGTGGTCACAGAAGGTGTCGAAACGAAAAAGCAGGCAGATTTTCTGCTGCGCTCAGGCTGCAACACTGCGCAAGGCTTCTATTTCTCCATGCCAATGCCGGTGGAGCAATTTGAAACCCTCGCCTTTCCGGGAAAATCCAGAAGATGTAAATGATAGAAAGCCTCCTGCTTCCCTTGACATACAATCATATATATAGTATAATAATCCCACAAAGCGAAATATATTGTACTATATGTTGTATTTGCACAAAAGGTCAATGTGAAACAGGAGGTTTCTTATGGATTTTAATAGAGGAACCTGGCAGGACGAAATTAATGTCAGGGATTTTATCATGAAAAACTATACGCCGTATGACGGCGATCCGTCTTTTCTGACTGGACCAACCGGACGGACTACCCGGCTGTGGGAAATACTCACGGACAAAATGAAGCTGGAACGCGAACGCAACGGCGTTTACGACATCGATGAAAAGACGATTTCCACCATCACCTCACACGAAGCAGGCTTTATTGACAAAGAACTGGAACAGATTGTGGGCTTACAGACAGATGAACCCCTAAAGCGTGCAATTATGCCGTTCGGAGGCATCCGCCTCGTCTACAATGAGTTGGACGCCTATGGAAAGAAGATGGCCCCCGAAGTCGCTAACGTTTTCAAATACCGCAAGACGCATAACGACGGCGTATTTGACGCTTATACTGATGAGATGAAAAAGGCGCGCCACACCGGAATTATCACCGGCCTGCCTGACGCATATGGACGCGGGCGCATCATTGGAGATTACCGGCGTGTGGCTCTTTACGGCGTGGATTTTTTGATTGAGCAAAAGCAGGCGGCAAAAAAAGCGCTGGTGTTCGATATCATGGACAGTCCAACCATCCGCATCCGCGAGGAGATTTCTGAACAAATCCGTGCACTGGGCGAACTGAAAGAAATGGCTGCAAAATATGGAATTGATATTTCCAAGCCTGCGTCCGATACCAAGGAAGCCATTCAATGGCTGTATTTTGGATATCTTTCGGCCGTGAAGGAGCAAAACGGCGCGGCGATGTCTTTGGGCCGTGTCTCCACCTTTTTAGATTGCTACGCGGAAAAGGACTTGGAGGAAGGGAAATATACAGAGCAGGAAATTCAGGAATTTGTAGATCACTTCATCATGAAGCTGCGCATTGTCCGTTTTCTTCGGACCCCTGCCTATGATGAATTGTTCTCCGGCGACCCGACGTGGGTTACGGAAGCCATCGGCGGAATCGCAATGGACGGCCGCCACATGGTTACCAAAATGTCTTACCGATTCCTGCATACGCTGGTGAATCTCGGCCCCGCACCGGAGCCGAATATGACGGTGCTTTGGAGCGACCGCCTGCCAGAAAACTTCAAAAAATTCTGTGCAGACATTTCCATCCGGACATCCTCCATTCAATACGAAAACGATGAGTTGATGCGGGCAAAATTTGGGGACGATTATGGCATTGCGTGCTGTGTTTCCGCTATGCGCATTGGAAAACAGATGCAGTTCTTCGGCGCGCGCGCCAATCTTGCAAAGGCGCTTTTATATGCCATCAACGGCGGCCGCGACGAGCGGTACGGCGACCAAGTCGGCCCTGAGCTGGCTCCAATCATCTCTGAATATCTGGACTACGATGAAGTTATGCGCAAATATGATGCGATTTGCGAATGGCTGTCAAAGCTATATATCAACACGCTTAATATCATTCATTATATGCACGATAAATACTGCTACGAGCGCATTGAAATGGCGCTGCATGACGAGGATATTTTCCGCACCTCCGCCTGCGGTATGGCGGGACTTTCCGTCATAGTGGACAGCCTGTCCGCCATCAAATATGCGAAGGTAAAACCCATCCGGAATGAGGAAGGCCTTGCGGTTGATTTTGAAATCGAGGGCGATTATCCAAAATTCGGAAACAATGATCCGCGTGTGGACGATATTGCCATTGACGTCGTGAAAACTTTTATGACGAAGCTTTCCCGCCACCGCACGTACCGGAATTCGAAACCGACTATGTCGATTCTGACCATTACCTCCAATGTGGTTTACGGCAAAAAAACCGGAGCCACCCCGGACGGCAGAAAGGCAGGAGAACCGTTCGCCCCTGGCGCTAATCCAATGCATGGGCGCGACACACACGGCTGCATCGCTTCTATGAAATCGGTTGCGAAGCTGCCCTACGACTTTTCAGAGGACGGCATCTCGTATACGTTTTCGATTGTTCCTTCCGCGCTCGGCAAGGACGACGCGCAGAAGGTGGACAACTTGGTCAGCCTGCTCGACGGCTATTTCGAAGAAGCTGGCCACCACATCAATGTGAATGTTATTAACCGCGATGTTCTGCTGGATGCGATGGACCACCCCGAAAAGTATCCGCAGCTGACCATCCGTGTATCCGGCTACGCGGTTAACTTCATCAAGCTGTCCCGCGAACAGCAGCTCGATGTCATTCACCGGACGTTCCACGAAAGATTTTAGGAAAAGCCGCTGAGGGGGTAAGACCTATATGCAAAGGAGGCGCATTCATGGATAAACCAGTAACAGGACGGATTCATTCTGTCGAAACTTTTGGTGCAGTGGATGGCCCCGGCGTACGGTATGTTCTGTTTTTGCAGGGCTGCCGCCTGAAATGCCTGTACTGCCACAATCCCGATTCTTGGGACTGTACCGGCGGAAAGGCAATAACCGCGCAGGAAGCTTTTCATGATATTCAGCAATACCGGTCATTTATTAAAAATGGCGGCGTCACCTTCTCCGGCGGCGAACCGCTGCTTCAGCCGGAATTTGTTTTGGAACTGCTCCATCTGTGTAAAAAAAGCGGTCTGCATACCGCGGTCGATACGGCGGGTTCTGTGGACCTTTCACTCTCCCGTCCGGTTATTGACGCGGCGGATATGCTGCTGCTGGACATCAAGGCGCTCGACGAAGCGCTCTGCCTGGAACTGACGGGACAAAGCGATGTCAATACACTGCGCACACTGGAATATTGCGAGCAGATTGGCAAACGCGTCTGGATCCGGCACGTGCTGGTTCCTGGTTATACGTTGCGGCGGGACAGGCTGGAACAGCTGGCCGATTATTTACAACCTTTTTCCTGTATCGAAAAAGTAGAACTGCTTCCCTTTCACAAAATGGGCGAATACAAATGGGAAACACTCCATCTGGATTATCAGCTGACAGATACGCCGGCCCCTACAGCGGAAGAAACTGCGCTGGCCCGTGAAATCTTTCTTTCCCGTGGTTTTTCTGTTCAGGGATAGCAGGTGTTTTTATCGCGGAAAGGACTGTATAGATGAAAACTTGTAAAATAACCGTTCTAAAACGGCATTTTGACGAAGAGCTGGCAAAGGAATATGGTGTAAAAGGAATCGGAAAATGCCCCATGCATAAGGAGGGACAGGTTTTTTACGCTGACTATGCAAAACCGGAAGAATTTTGCGACGAGGCGTGGAAAGCCGTTTACCAATATGTGTTTGCCCTCGCCCACGGCAGCGGAAGTTTTTATTACGGCGATTGGATTGAGAAGCCTGGCGTTGCAATCTGCAGCTGCAACGACGGTTTGCGCCCGGTCATCTTCAAAATTGAACGCACCGGTGAAGAGGCAGTCATGCAGTATACACCAAATCAAGATTAAGGAATGCGAAAATTCCCAGGCACCAAATTTCATTTGGAAAACTATTGACAAGACCGCCGAACTGTCATATAATAGATACTGTAGTGAGGGAGTAGTTTGCACACAGTTTTGTGTGTGGCAAGTCAACATCGTGGCCGAAACGGCCTGGCTTACCTGAAAGAGCAAGACTCATATACGCTTTGCGTATGTGGGTCTTTTTTTATTACATAGGAGTTGTGCATTCGCAACCAGTTTATTCTTCTTAGAAAATGAGACAATCCACTGTGGGGCTCAGTTCCCTTATGTCTCAATACCGGACAACGCAGAACTCCGCCGCTGCAGATATTTTCTATTGTAATAACATTCTTACCGGAGCCAAAGCACATACTTTACCACCCAAACGCGGATGAACTTCCCTTACCGCGGGAAGAATATTGTAAAAAACAAATTCTTACGGGTCCCGCATTTTAAATCGTGCCAAAATAGAAGAGAGGAAGATGGAAATGAAACATTATCTGGAGGACTGTAGTACTGTCTTGTCCGAAACTGGCAGCACCGGAGACGGACTTACAGCAGCGGAAGCGGAAAGACGCCTTGCTGAAAACGGGTTGAACAAGTTAGCGGAGGGCAAAAAGGAATCCCTTCTTGCCCGTTTCTTCAAGCAGATGGCAGATCCGATGATTCTTGTGCTGATTGCCGCCGCGGTAATCTCCGGCGTTACCGCCGTACTCGCAAAGGAGTCATTCGCAGACGTATTTATCATTTTGTTTGTCGTTATCATCAATGCCGTGTTGGGCGTATACCAGGAAAGCAAAGCGGAAAAGGCTATCGAAGCTCTCCGTGAGATGTCGGCGGCGACCTCCAAGGTGCTGCGCGGCGGAACAGTGACACAGGTGAAAAGCGAGGAACTAGTCTCGGGTGATATCGTCTTGATGGAAGCAGGCGACGCGGTTCCGGCCGACGTCCGCATTCTGGAAAGCGCGAGCATGCAGGTCGAAGAGGCGGCGCTTACCGGCGAATCTGTACCCATCACCAAAACAGCGGATGCGATTACAAACGCAAATGACAGTGATATCCCGCTCGGCGACCGCAAAAACATGGCTTACATGGGCAGCACCGTGGTATATGGGCGCGGAAAAGCAGTCGTCACCGCAACCGGAATGGATACGGAAATGGGAAAAATCGCAACCGCCATCGAACAAGCTGCGGATAACACCACCCCGCTGCAGAAAAAGCTGAACCAGCTCAGCAAAACACTAAGCTTTCTTGTTATCGGCATCTGCGTCTTTATGTTCGTGTTCAGCCTGTTCCGCGCCGGAAACCTGAGCGGCCCAATAGTGCTGGATACGTTTCTAATTGCCGTTAGCCTTGCTGTCGCCGCAATCCCAGAGGGGCTTGCCGCGGTGGTTACCATTCAGCTTTCTATCGGTGTGACAAAAATGGCGAAGCGCAATGCCGTTATCCGTAAGCTGACCGCTGTTGAAACCCTCGGCAGTACCCAGGTAATCTGTTCCGATAAAACCGGCACGCTTACCCAAAATAAAATGACAGTTGTGGAATATTACGGCGAAGATGACTCTGCGTTGGCGACGGCAATGGCATTGTGCAGCGATGCAGAATTGTCCCCGGAGGGCGGTGTGATCGGGGAACCCACAGAATGCGCACTCGTAGAATATGCTAAGAAGCTGTCTCTTCCCAAAAACAGGCTCAAGCAGGACTTTCCCCGCATCGGGGAGGCGCCGTTCGACTCCATGAGGAAAATGATGTCCACCGTACATCAAAAAAACGATGCATACATTCAATTTACCAAAGGTGCGCCTGACGAGGTGCTGAAACGCTGCACCCATTATTTAAAGGACGGCGCCAGCGTGGAATTGACAGACGAAATCCGGGAAAAAATTCTAACGGAAAACAAACGCATGGCAGACAAGGCGCTCCGCGTCCTTTGCGCGGCTAAACGGGAATACCGCACGCCGCCTTCCTCCTTCGCGCCCGAAGCTTTGGAAAAGGACCTGACCTTTATCGGCCTGACCGGAATGATTGACCCGGTGCGCCCCGAGGTAGTCGGCGCGATTCAGGAATGCCGTGAAGCCGGAATCCGTCCGGTTATGATTACCGGCGATCACCGCGACACCGCTATTGCTATTGCGCGGGAACTTGGCATACTTGACGATGAATCCCAGGCAGTTACAGGCGCGCGGCTGGACAACCTCAGTGATGACGAGCTGAAGTCGGCAGTCGGGAGTTACTCCGTTTATGCACGGGTCCAGCCGGAGCATAAGGTACGCATCGTCAATGCCTGGAAAGCAAACGGCAAAGTTGTGGCAATGACCGGAGATGGAGTGAATGACGCGCCGTCCATAAAGAATGCGGATATTGGTGTGGGAATGGGTATCACCGGGACGGACGTTACCAAAAACGTGGCTGATATGGTACTTGCTGACGATAATTTTGCAACTATCGTCTCAGCGGTGGACGAAGGCCGCCGGATTTACGACAACATCCGAAAAGCCATCCAGTTTTTACTGTCCTCCAACATCAGTGAGGTCGTGTCCATTTTCACTGCGACGGTTTTGGGCTTTACCATATTGAATCCAGTTCACATCCTCTGGATTAACTTAATTACCGATACCTTTCCGGCGCTGGCACTCGGGATGGAAAAGGAAGAAGCAGATTTGATGCGGCGCGCGCCGAGGAATCCAGACGAGGGCATTTTTGCAGGCGGGCTGGGGGCCGATGTGGCATATCAGGGCATTTTGGTTGCGCTAATTACCCTCGCCTCCTACTTTATCGGCCACTATATGGAAGCGGGCGTCTGGGAAATCGCCAACAGTGCGGATGGGATGACGATGGCCTTCCTGACGATGTCAATGGCGGAAATTTTCCACTCCTTCAACATGCGTTCCCAACGTGGGTCCGTGCTGAAAATGGGATACCAAAACTGGTACCTTGTGGGTGCGATGGTGTTTTCGCTTCTGCTGACGACCATGGTTATTTATATACCATTTTTATCAACCGCGTTTGGATTTGAACATATCTCCGCCGCAGAATATCTCGTCGCGATGGCTTTGGCGTTTGCGATCATTCCAATCGTCGAAATCGTCAAGGTTATTCAGCGCTTACTTCAGAAGCACAAACGATAAACATGGATAAAATCCCGGCGGGTTGTTCTCCGCCGGGATTTGTGGTATAATATGAACACTTAGTGAATCCGAGCGAAGCGAAGGATGAGCTTAGTGAGAATATATACCCTTGTGGTATAATATCTACAGTAAGCCTTGCTTTGCAAGTCTTTGGGCGTTGCCCTATCGTGCTGACGCACGAACTGTAATATTGACGGCTTCACAAAAATGCCCTTGCGAGCAAGCATTTTTGCTTCATGGTATAATAA
>CABSKZ010000028.1 GCA_902478395.1 uncultured Eubacteriales bacterium
CGTCAGATGTGTATAAGAGACAGGATCCATAATGATACCATCGTACTTTCTTCCTCTGCGCGTTTCCCGCTCGACAAATTTCACCACGTCGTCCACGATATAGCGCACCGGCTTCTCCCCAAGCCCAGAGGCCTGCAAGTTTTCCTTCGCCCACGACACCATGCCCTTTGAAGAATCAATATGTGCTACCGACGCGCCTGCCGCAGCCGCTGCCGCCGTTGCGCCGCCCGTATAAGCAAACAAATTAAGTACATTCACCGGCCTGTCTGCGTCACGAATCAGCCCTGAAAACCACTGCCAATTCACCGCTTGTTCCGGGAACAGTCCCGTATGTTTAAACCCCATCGGTTTGACATGGAAGGTCAGCCCCAGCGGACGGAACCGGATATCCCATTTATCTGGAACCGGACGGAAAAATTCCCAGCTGCCGCCGCCCTTATTCGAGCGGTGGTAACGCCCTGCCAGCCCGTTCCACAACGCGGGGAATTCCCGTCCGTTCCAAATCACCTGCGGGTCCGGCCGCGCAAGCCTGTAGCCGTTCCAATCCTCCAGCTTTTCGCCGCCGGAGAGATCCAGCACCTTATAATCTTCCCAGTCTCTGCAAATCCACATATTCTGCCCTGTGCCTTTCTGTCTTTTTCCAGATTGATTGTATCATTTTCTGCCCGCTTAGTCAATGAAATTTTGGTGTTTGTCATATTGTGTTCAAAAAAAACATACATTTATAGCAAGATTGCACGAAAAGAATTTTGCCCCCGGCAAACTTTTTCCCGATAAACGCGCAGGCAAAGGGCAGCATCGAAAACACTTGTTTGGTCAGCGTAGCAGATGCCAAACCAAGAAAAATTATGAACGCCGCGCGGAGATAACAACAAGTCATTTGATAGGAGCGAATACCATGGCTGAAGAAAGAAAAGTACCCCATAACCTGATACTGGAGGATAAAAGTAAATTGAGTATTTCCGGCGTCAGTGACGTGGATACCTTCGACGAGGCAAAAATTATTCTGTTCACCGAAGAAGACACCATCGAAATCGAAGGCTATGATTTGCACATCCAAAAATTGAACGTAGATGACGGCGAGCTGATAATTGAAGGCGAAATTGTCAGCATTCTCTATTCCGGACGCGATGGCTATAAGTCCAAAGGAAAGGGATTCTTCAAAAAGATGCTCAAATGAGGCAAGTTCTCGCAGTGCTATCAGCTTCTGCCGGAACGGGCCGCGGCTGCTTTGCGGCATCTGCCCTTGCGCTTGCTCTATAAGGTATTGTTATAAAAATCTTGCCGTTTTCAAAACTTTTTATAACAGCCTTCAGCCTCGCGGTACGGGATTTTATCTGCTGTATACACAAAACCAGTTCCTGCTTCCAATGGCAGGAACTGGTTTAAGCGGGGCTGTTTTTAAACCTAATCCACACACGGCGGCCTGCGCCGCCCTGAAAGGTGCCAGCATATATGGATTTTTCAATTTCAAAAGAAGTCAGCGTCTTTCTCGCCTCCATTGCAGCGGGTGTTCTTATTTGTATTGTTTACGACCTGTTCCGCGTCATCCGTTTGCGTGCTAAAACCTCCGCCATTCTCACTGACGTACAGGATATCCTGTTCTGGGTTGTTGCGACGGTCGTGATGTTTTTCGTCATTTTTCACGTGAACAACGGAGCTGTCCGGTGGTACCAGTTTTTTGGCGCCGTTCTGGGCGCAGTGGTGTATTTACTGACCGCCAGCCGCTTTGTTTTACGCGGAATTGGCCTTCTGATTGATTTTTTTACAAAAATTTTTGTATTTTTTTTGAAAATACTCTTGACACCGCTGCTTTTTACGTATAATATAATACATAAGTGTATTGTAGTGATATTTGTACCCATTTACCGGTTGTTACGCAGACTTTACAAAAAGCTTTTTTGTAAAATCAAAGCCGGGTCGAGACATGCTAAGACTGCATTGATAAAAAAATAGCTGTCCGGTGCGGGTAAGGTAAAAATTCCTTCCGTTTTGTAAAACGGAACGCAACTATTTTCCGGCGGTGGTGCCGGAGGACAGGCCCCGGCAGTTACAGAGGGGAGCGAGAGGGCGCTGCGCATGAAAGAAAAAAGCAAAGGAACAAAAACAAAACCAAAAAAAAAGATAAATCTGAAAACCTTCGCAAAGCGTGGGTTGTTTTGTGCTATTATTTTATATATTTGCGGCTCTCTGATTTCCCAACAGTTTGACCTTTCGCGCCTTTCCTCACAGGAAAAGGAACTGGACACGAAAATTGCGGAAGCACAGAAGGAAAGCAAGGAACTTGAGGCGCAAAAGGATGCAGCCGGAACGGACGAGTACATTGAGCGCGTGGCACGGGAAAAGCTGGGCTACATGAAAACGCATGAAAAAGTTTTTGTGGATGCCTCTAAATAACCCTGCGAACGATGTTCCCTCTTTCACAAGGCGCGTGTTATCTAATTTGTTTGAACAGGCGTACGAGAATCATTCCTCCGCCTCGTTGAAACGCTGCGAATGAAGGGTTTCGCAAAATGAAATTCTTTTAATAAAACTCATGTTATAACATCTAATGTTTACCATTAAGGAGGAAGCTTGCAGTATGCAGTTGGAAACGGGCAGTATCTTGGAAGGCAAAGTAACGGGAATTATGCCGTTTGGCGCCTTTGTTTCACTCGGGGATGGAAAAACCGGACTGGTGCACATCTCAGAAATCGCGCTCGAATATGTAAAGGACATCAATGACCATATCAAGGTTGGGGATGATGTGAAGGTCAAGGTTTTATCGATTGACCCGAAGGGGAAAATCAGCCTTTCCATCAAACAGGCTATGCCAAAGGAAAAACGTGAGCGCGCACCGCGCCCAAGTCGCCTCGAGACGGTCGATTTTTCAAAGAAACGACCTCCCGTCGGCAACGACGCGAGCTTTGAGGATTTGATGAGCCGCTTCAAGCAGGATTCTGATGAAAAAATGCAGGACATCAAGCGTGGAATGGATTCCAAACGAGGCAGCAGTTATCGCCGCTCGTCTGGCTCTTTCTAGGATTGGAACTTTCTGCGCAATTTATACGTCTAATGTTTCCTGTGCCTCTCTCAGGTACAGGAATTTTTTACTGATGGAACCGTTCACGGCGCAGTGCCGAAAACTGTTCTGGTAAAACAATGGAAAAGGAGAACAAATTGATGAATCGAAATAAAATGATACTTACAGCTGCGGCCCTCATAGCCGTGCTCACATTCGGCTCGGTTCTGTCCGGCTGCTCGAAGAAAGAGGAGAATCCGGCCAGTTCTTCCGCGCCGGCTCTCACTACCCCTTCTCCGGAGGATATTGAGAATGCACCGGAGCTTACGCTGGAGATCACACCGGATAAAATGGGGCAGTCTGTCGACGAGGTACTCAAATCACTGAACCTCTCCAAAAACGACGTGGAGAAAAAAGAGCTTCCGAACGGGAATATTGAATATACATTCAAAAGCAAACAGCCCGATGGAAAAGAAACTACGACTACCATCACTGCCGACAGCAGTGATACATTAATCGGAAACAACAATAAAAGAGTGTTTACGGACGGCAAAACGGGTTACGACACCGTCAAGCTGCTGAAGCTGTCATTGATTAAAGCCCTCGGAAAAAGTCCGGAATACTACCCCAACCTTCAGGCAGGGCTGGATAACATGCCTAGTTATGAAGAGATTATGGCAACAGGCGAAAACCAGTTTTACTATGATATCTGGAAAAAAGTGGACGGCACCAGCGATTTAAAATTGCAGGCTGTTTTCCTGACGGACGGTTCTGCCACTGTGACGATGGACATCATCGGCCAGCCGGAAGCTTCCGCTAAGCCCAAGGCATAATTCACAACCACACAGTCCAGACGGGACGCCCGGATTTTGCTATCCCGGCGTTCCTTTCTTTGTATTAAGGACCGGAACCTCCCGCCTGTCCGCCGGAGCGTTTTTCTCAAAAAGCGGATGCCCGCTGTTTTTTCAACCTTCTGCGCGTTTTGAAAATACTGTTGGAGCAGGTGTCTGGCGAGAAAGACCGGCTGCCCGTCCGCAGTGGCTCACAGGCGTAGTCAGCGCATTTGTAATGGACGTTGTATGCGGCGCAAAAAATTGTTATTGAGAGCCGCTCCCACTGCCTCAACAGCGGTGAATGTTGCATTTTCTCACCTATGACACAGAAAGGAAGCACCATGTTTAAACTCGCACACTACCTGAAATATTTTAAAAAGGAAGTCATCTTGGGGCCGATTTTCAAGCTGACAGAGGCTATTTTTGAACTGATTGTTCCGCTTGTCATGGCAAAAATTATCGATGTCGGTATCAAGAACAGCGACCTTCCGTACATTTTCAAAATGGGCGGCCTCATGCTCCTGCTTGGTGTGGCTGGCCTGTGCTTTGCCCTCACCTGCCAATACTTCGCGGCAAAGGCCTCACAGGGGGTTGGCACGGTCATCCGCAACGATTTGTACCGCCGTATCAACACGCTTTCCCATGCGGAAATCGACCGCATTGGCACACCGTCGCTCATCACGCGCATTACCAACGACGTAAACCAGCTTCAGCTCGCAGTCGCCATGCTCATCCGCCTGGTGTCGCGCGCACCGTTTCTCGTTATTGGTGCTACGGTGATGTCCATGCTCCTTGACCTGCGCCTCTCGCTCATATTCCTGCTCGTCATGCCGCTGCTCGCGCTGGTGCTTTACCTTGTCATGAGCCGTTCCGTTCCTTTTTACCGTACGATTCAGAAAAAGCTGGACCGTCTCTCCCTTATCACGCGGGAAAACCTCTCCGGCGTACGTGTCATCCGGGCCTTTTCCAAACAGAACACGGAGGAAAATCGTTTCAACGAAGCAAGCGACGACCTGCTCAAATCCTCCGTGATGGTTGGAAAAATTGCGGCGCTTTTAAATCCGCTCACCTTTTTGATTATCAACTTTTCTATTCTCGCTATTATCTGGTTCGGCGGCCTGCGCGTGGACAGCGGTTCCCTCTCGCAGGGGCAGATTATCGCTTTCGTCAACTATATGACGCAAATTTTGCTCGCCCTGGTCGTGGTAGCGAACCTCGTCGTCATCTTCACCAAAGCATCCGCTTGCGGCGCACGCGTTAATGAGATTCTGGAAACGGAACCATCCGTAAAGGAAACAACGAAAGCTAATGTACAAACCACCACGGAACCAAACCGTCCCGCCATTGAACTGAAACATGTCTCCTTCTCCTACAGCGGAACGGAGGAATATGCCCTGCGGGACGTTTCCGCCGCTATTTTTCCCGGCGAAACTGTCGGTATCATCGGCGGAACAGGTTCGGGCAAATCGACCCTCGTTCACCTTCTGCCCCGCTTCTACGACGTATCAGAAGGCGAAATTCTGATAAACGGCGTCAACGTGAAGGACTACCCCTTCCCCCAGCTCCGCTCACAGATTGGGCTGGTTCCCCAGCGCGCGGTACTGTTCTCCGGCACGCTGGCGCAGAACCTGCGCTGGCGCAAGGCGGACGCGTCGCAGGAAGAGATGCAGAATGCCCTAGACGTAGCGCAGGCTGCGGAGTTTGTCAGCAAGCTGCCGGACGGCTTTGAAACCACAATTGAACAGGGCGGGCGCAACCTTTCCGGCGGGCAGAAACAACGGCTGACGATTGCACGCGCACTGGTTGGCGCGCCAAAAATTCTGATTCTCGACGACAGTGCCAGCGCGCTCGATTTTGCGACAGATGCCGCCCTGCGCCGCGCCATCCAGCGCGATGTGAAGGATGCAACTGTTATTTTGGTGTCCCAACGCGTCAACACTGTAAAACGCGCGGACAAAATTATCGTGCTGGACGACGGCGAGGTTGCGGGCATCGGCACCCACACGGAACTGTTCGAAGCCTGCGGGGAGTACCGCGAAATTTGCCTCTCCCAGCTGAGTGAAAAGGAGGCGGCGCAATAATGTGGAAAACAATCAGACGGATTTTAACCTACACGAAACGTTACACATTCACGCTCGCCCTCGCGCTTTTTTCCGCGCTCGTCAGCGTGTCCCTCTCCCTGCTCGCCCCGGTGCTCATCGGAGAGGGAATCGATTGCATCGTCGGCCCGCAGAACGTGGACTTTGCCCGCGTAGCGCAGATTCTAATGCTGCTTGCTGCCGTCATTGCTGGCTCTGCCCTGTTCCAATGGCTGATGGCGTACTGCACGAATCAGACCGCGTATAAAACCGTGAAGGACATGCGGACTGCTGTGTTTCATAAATTGAACCGTGGCCCGCTCCATTACATTGATTCCCACGCACACGGCGATTTAATCAGCCGCGTCGTCAACGATATTGACCAGGTAGCCGACGGACTCCTGCAGGGCTTCACACAGCTGTTCAACGGGATTGTCACCATCTTCGGGACGCTTCTGTTTATGCTGTCCGTCAATGTGGCAATCACACTGGTGGTCGTCGTTGTAACGCCGCTTTCTCTCTTTGTCGCCTCGTTCATCGCCAAACGTTCCTCCGGCATGTTTAAAGAACAGTCACAGACGCGCGGCGAGCTGGGCGGCTATGTGGAGGAAATGATTGGCAGCCAAAAGATTGTCAAAGCGTTTTCTTATGAAGACCGTGCACAAGAAACATTCGAAGAAATTAACAGCCGCCTATATGACAGCGGCGTGAAGGCACAGTTCTACTCCTCCCTGACAAACCCCTGCACACGGTTTGTCAACGCGGTTGTGTATGCGTTGGTCGGCATCGCGGGCGCCGTCAGTGCCGTATCCGGTCGGCTCACCATTGGGCAGATATCCTGCTTTCTGACCTATGCCAACCAGTACACCAAGCCATTTAACGAAATTACCGGCGTGCTGACAGAGCTGCAAACCGCCGTCGCCTCCGCAAACCGAGTGTTCGCGGTGTTGGATGAGGTGGATGAGCCTTCTGACGAAGATGCCACGGTTCTTGCACAATGCGACGGACGTGTCGCAATCAGCCATGTGGACTTTTCCTACCGTCCCGATGTACCATTGATTGCGGACCTGAATCTGAATGTCTGTCCAGGACAGCGCGTTGCTATCGTCGGGCCAACTGGCTGTGGAAAGACAACGATTATCAACCTGCTGATGCGGTTTTATGACGTGAACAGTGGAACCATTTCTGTCAGCGGGGAGGACATCCGTGACATCACACGCAACAGCCTGCGTTCCGCCTATGGCATGGTATTGCAGGACACCTGGCTCTTTTCCGGTACTGTTCGCGACAATATTGCCTATGGCAGACCGGACGCGACTGAGGCAGAAATTGTAGATGCCGCGAAGGCCGCACATACACACAGCTTTATTAAACGTCTGCCAGAGGGATATGACACTGTAATATCAGAGGACGGCGGCAACATCTCACAAGGGCAGAAACAGCTTTTATGTATTGCACGCGTGATGCTGACTAAGCCGCCGATGCTGATTCTCGATGAAGCGACCAGTTCCATCGACACCCTAACCGAAATCCGCATCCAAAAGGCGTTTGATAACATGATGGAGGGCCGTACCAGTTTTGTTGTGGCGCACCGTCTTTCCACCATCCGGGAGGCGGATACGATATTGGTAATGAACAGCGGGAAAATTATTGAACAAGGCACGCATGAAGAACTGCTCGAAAAGGGTGGTTTTTACGCAAATCTGTACAACAGTCAGTTTGCGAAGGAATAGCACTATATTTCATGAAGTAGTAAACTCCAGCAAAATCCCGCTCACCGGAAGAATTTTTCCGCTTTCTCTGGTCCTTTGAAACCACGACATTTCGCGTGAAACTCATCTCTGTTCAGTTTGCGTAATGGCTTTTCTTCTTTTCAAACGGCAGTGAATCGGAAACTGGAACATTAATGTATGACATTTTCTCGTCAAGATAAAAAATACACCGTCGGGATACCGGCGAAACGGAGCGTGAACACAATGGCAAAAACACTGGTACTGGCGGAAAAACCATCTGTCGGAAAGGAACTGGCGCGCGTGCTGGGTTGCCGCAAATCGGCAAACGGTTATCTCTCCGGCGACAAATATATCGTGACCTGGGCGCTTGGCCACTTGATTGAGCTTGCCCAGCCGGAGCATTACGGCAAGCAGTATAAGACGTGGAGCGCAGACCAGCTCCCCATGATGCCGGAGAAAATGGAACTGGAGGTTATTCCATCTACCGCAAAGCAGTACGGCGTGGTAAAAAACCTGCTGCACTCTCCGGAGGTATCCTCCCTTGTCATCGCGACCGACGCTGGGCGCGAAGGCGAGCTGGTCGCACGATGGATTCTAGCGAAGGCTGGCTTTAAAAAGCCTATCAAACGGCTGTGGATTTCCTCCCAGACCGACAAAGCTATTCGGCAGGGCTTCGCCTCGCTCAAAGATGGACGGGAGTATATACGGCTGTACGAATCCGCACAGTCACGGGCCGAGGCGGACTGGCTGGTCGGCCTGAACGTCACCCGCGCGCTGACCTGCCGGCATAACGCCCAGCTCTCCGCCGGGCGCGTTCAAACCCCGACGCTCGCCATCATCGCGGCACGTGAGGAAGAAATCCGCAAATTCGTATCAAAGGAATACTTCACCGTTCACGCCGATCTCGGCGGCTTCTCGGCCGCATACCGCGACGCACGCGGGCAGTCTGCCATTTTTGACCGCACACAGGCCGAGGAACTGGCACAGAAAGTGGGAAAAAAGTTTTTCCGATTGACGAAACTGGACGTGACGGACAAACGCACACCCCCGCCGGCGCTCTACGACCTGACGGAGCTTCAGCGCGACGCAAACAAACTGTACGGTTTTTCCCCAAAACAGACGCTTTCGCTCATGCAGGCCCTATACGAGCGGCACAAGGCGCTGACCTACCCCCGCACGGATTCCCGCTATCTGACGGACGACATCGTCCCCACACTCAGCGAACGGCTTAAGTCCATATTCATTGGGGAATTTGCGCCAATTGCCGGGGAAATTCTCCGCACACGCAAATCTATCTCAAAAAGCTGTGTGAACAACGCGAAGGTAAGCGACCACCACGCAATTATTCCGACGGAACAAAAAGTGGAGCTTTCCGAACTCTCCGGCGACGAGCGGAAAATTTATTCGCTTGTGGTGAAACGCTTCCTGACCTGCTTCTACCCCGCATACGAGTACAAGCACATCCGCGCGGAATTCACTGCCGAAGGCGAGACGTTTTACGCCACTGGTCGCGAGGTGACCAGCAAGGGCTGGAAAAAAGTCTATGACACGAACGAAGACATCGAGGAGGACGAACAGGCCCTCCCCACCCTGCGTAAGGGTGACACGTTCGACTGCAAGGGGATGCGCGTCAAATCCGCGAAAACAAAACCGCCCGCGCGATACACCGAAGCGACACTGCTTTCGGCCATGGAGAATCCGTCCGCGTTTATCACCGATAAAAAGATGAAAGAATTCATCGGTGGCGGCCTCGGTACGCCCGCCACCCGCGCAGATATTATTGAGAAGCTGTTCTCATCGTTTTATATCGAAAAATCCGGCAGCAGCATCGTTCCTACTTCAAAGGGAATGCAGCTCATCAAGCTCGTCCCACCGGATTTAAAAGAACCGCTTCTCACCGCGAAGTGGGAGCAACAGCTCGATGCCATCAGCGAAGGAACGGCAAATAAAAACAAATTTCTTTCAGAAATCCGCGGATATACAAAGACGCTGGTGAAAACTGTTCTTTCCAGCGAAGCAAACTACCGGCATGACAACCTGACCCGCACCCCCTGCCCCGAATGCGGCAAGTTCATGCTGCAAGTGAATGGCAAGCGCGGAAAGATGCTCGTCTGCCAAGACCGCGACTGCGGCCACCGTCAAAACCTCAGCATGAAAACGAATGTCCGCTGCCCGAATTGCCACAAATTTATGGAGTTGGTCGGTGAGGGAGAAAAACGGATGTATGTCTGCCCCTGCGGATTCCGTGAGAAACAGGAGGCTTTCCACAAGCGGACAAGGGGCGCGCAGTCCGGCGCGTCCAAGCAATTTGTAAAACAGTACATGCAAAAGCAGCAGAAAGAACAAAAGGAAGAGAAAACGGCTATGCAGCTTGCATTTGAAAAAATGATGCAGGAGAAGGGTGGCAAAGATAACTAAAACAGGGCCGGAACGCAGAAGAACGGCCTTGGTCTATCTCACTCTGAGCAATCCGCAGGAATAGGAATTTGATGGCCTGTAAAATATCACAACAAAACACCCCCGCAGGGACCGTTCTCAGCGGGGGGATTCGCGTATTCAATTCTTAAACGTTTCCCTATGGCAAGCAAGATTTTGCAGGCCAATCCAGATTTACAGCGCTACATAGCTTCATTTTTTTCAAATTCTTTTAACCAAACGGGGGATCGCTTCCTTATACATTATGCTTCAGAACATGCCCCACATGCTTTGCGCGCTGCACAGTGACGGAGCCTGTCTCAACGTCCGATTCCAGCAGGCCATACTGTTTCAGCGTATGGTACAGCCGTTCGGCGTTTGTTGGATCCATGTTACACAGCGGAAGGCGGCACGGGCCAACTTCATATCCTATCGCGCACATAGCTTGCTTCACTGGAATTGGATTGACATCCAGAAAAAGCGCTTCAATTAATTCTAAATAGCGGAGCTGAATTGTGTCGCTCATTTCCCGGTCGCCATTAAAATATGCCTGACAGAGCCGATGCGTTTCCTCTGGAAGGATATTGGACAGGACAGATATTACCCCCTGCGCGCCAATTGCCAGGGCAGAGGTAATCTGGTCGTCATTCCCTGAATAGATGGCCAGGTTATCCTTACACAAAGCCGCTATTTTTGCAAGCTGTGAAAAATTCCCGCTGGCCTCTTTGCAGGCGACAATGTTATCTATCTGGCTCAGGCGTTGATACGTTGCCGGAAATATATTCACCCCGGTTCTCGACGGCACATTATACAGAATTATTGGCAGCGCCGTCGCCTCCGCGCACGCCTTAAAGTGAAGGTATAGCCCCTGCTGCGACGCCTTGTTATAATACGGTGTTACGTGTAGCAACGCATCCGCTCCCACCTTCTCACACTCCTTGGACAGATAAACCGCATGTGCCGTGTTGTTACTGCCTGCCCCTGCAACGACGGGAATCCTCCCGTTTATCGTTTTCACCGCATATTCCACCAAGGCGATGTGCTCCTCATCCGAAAGCGTTGAGCCTTCACCTGTCGTCCCCGCGATAATCACCGCGTCCGCCTTTTTCTCTACCTGCATTTCTAAAAGCTGTCCAAAAACCGGAAAATTGATGGCCCCATTCTCCTTCATTGGCGTTATCATTGCTGTGCCAGCCCCTCTGAAAACAAGCTTTTTCCGCATATAAATGCCTCCTAAATTTTTCAGGACGTACCCCTTCCTGTGAGAGTATCATAGCACATATTCTGCAAAATTCGTATAAAATAATCTGTATTTTCTATTAAGATTTTATAAATCTCAACAGGCATATTGTATTTAAAAAATGTATTCTTCTATTCTCCGCGCGTCTCGCTGGCGTTACGCAAAAGATATTTCCCGCTTCAGTTTTTTCTGCTTAAATCCAATTTCTACACAGCAATTCCGAAAGGGTCCTGACTGCTTGCACGCCATCCGGCACAGTTTTTTCCTCTCTGTTCAGCCATATGGCGGTTATCCCCAGCCGCCCTGCCCCGCGCACATCGTTTATCAGCGAATCTCCAACGTGCAGAACCTCGCACGGCGAAAACCCAGTATTTTCAAGCGCAAGCTGGAACAACTCCGGCCGCGGTTTGTAGGAACGCGCGTCCTCGCTGGTGAACACTCCTGCGGGAGATAGGCCGTGATGCGCAATGCACGCTGTAATGTCCGCATTATCAATATTGGAAACAAAATAGACCGGAACGGGACAACACGCAAAAAAAGGTGCCGCGTCCGGAAAGATGGGCGGCTTTGTCCACAGTGGGAAAATTTCTTCACACAGCCGCGCCGCGTCCTCCTCCGCACCAAATTGCCGGATAGTCTCCGCTATTGACCGCACTTCTAAAACACGTTGTGTTTCAAAGTTCTCTCCATGGGCTGCCGCACTCATTTGCTGGAAAATCTCTGTCCAGCGGGAACGTACCGCCTCCATTTCTGTCCCGGCGGACGCAGCAATCCGCCGCGCAGCGATATCCGCTGCCACATCGTCCTCGTGGACCACCGTTCCATAAAAATCCAGAAATACTGCTTTTATCATAGACATGTTCCTTTCGTTGAACGGTTCTGTATCAGCGCCGATATTTTTTAAATGGCCTGGCATCATCCCGTAGCCTGTTCTTCAGGACTGACGTTGTCTGCATTGCGTTTCATTCGTATAAAAAGCTTTTCGCTCCCTACTCCTTCCGGTAGCTGCCAGGCGTGGTGTCCGTCATCCGTTTAAACGCCTTGATATAGGTATTTACATCGTTGAATCCCGTCAGATGCGAAATCTCCTCCAGTGGCAGATCCGTCGTACGCAGCAGCTTTTTCGACTGGTTGACACGGTAGCGCGTAATGAACTCATACGGTGTTTCCCCCGTTTCCGACTTGAACACACGGATGAAATGATACCGGGAAAAATTCATCAACCGCGCAAGGTCGTCAACCCGCACCGTCTCGCGGTAGTGCTGCTTCAAATACGCGACGGCCTGGGAATACAGCGCTCCAGAACGCCCCTCCTCCCGTTCCAGCGCACTCTGAACAATATGTGTCAGCAATGTGCTGATGCAGCCGGTCAGTTCCAGTTCGTAACTCATGGAATAGGTCATGCGCAGACGGAACATCTTTTCGAACGTGTCCTGAACCAGATAAAAGTCCAGGTCTTGCACGATGCTGAACCGTTCTCGGAATGCTGCCCCATAATAGAGCGGTACACTCGCTCCCCGGATGTGTATCCAGCAGAATTCCCAGTCGTCCTTCCCCGCCGTGGCATAGTACTGATAGTTTCGGCAATCGATGAAAGCTGCGCTTCCCTTTTCCAGCGCGAATTCCTGCCCTGCATACCGAAGCAGCCCTTTCCCCGACAGGGTAAAAATAATGAGGTAGCTGTCCAGTCCCGCCCGCTCTGTATAGTAGTTTCTGCGCGCCCGGAAATGGGAAAAAGAAGTCGCGTAAAACGGCAGGGTTTTCGCAAATTCCGACGGGGTATATTCCCTTCGTACAAACTCTGTCAGGTCCATGTTATAGTTTTCCTTCATTCCTCCGCCCCCAAAAGCGCAATTTTCGTCTATTATTCCGCAAAATAGATTCGTGAATATTCTGTACAATTTGGTATAATTAACTTATCTAAATAAGAATAGTGTACCACAAAATATGGCCGTAATCAATGAAAATGATTCTATATTTTACAGGAGGAATAAAATATGACCAATACACAACGCACACTCGCAGTACTCAATTACGAGAAATATGACAGGCTGCCGCTCGTCCATTTCGGCTTCTGGCGCGAAACGATTGAAAAATGGCACAACGAAGGGCATATTGACGCCGAAACCGCACAGAACGTAACTGACAATTCCCCAAACGAGCACAAAATTATTCAAGAGCTGGGATTTGACTTCGGCTGGAACATTCAGTACGGGGGAAACAGCGACATCTACCCGATGTTTGAGCGGAAAGTGTTGGAGGAGAAGCCGGACGGCACACGCCTCGTCCGCAACGTCCATGGCGTTATCGAACTGGAAAAACCGGGCGTTGTCTCCATTCCGGCGGAGGTCGGCCATACGCTGACGGACCGCGAATCCTGGGAGAAGGAATTTAAACCGAGAATGCAGTTTTCCGCCGACCGCATTAACAAGGAGCTGCTGAAGCAACTGACCGACGGCGAGCACGAATCCCCGGTGGGCTTGCATTGCGGTAGTTTGTTTGGTAGGATTCGCGACTGGCTTGGTGTGGAAAACGTGAGCTACCTCTACATGGATGACGAGGACCTGTACGACGAAATTATCGACACGGTCGGCAATATGTCTTACGAATGCGCCAAGGCTGTCTTGGAAACCGGTGCGAAGTTTGAATATGCACATTTCTGGGAAGACATCTGCTTTAAAAACGGCCCTCTGGTTATCCCCGCCGTATTTGACGAAAAGGTCGGCCCATATTATAAAAAAATCACGGATTTGGTACGCTCTTACGGCATTAACATCATCTCACTCGACTGCGACGGCCTCATCGACAAGCTTATTCCGACTTGGCTCGAAAATGGCGTAAACACCATGTTCCCCATCGAAGTTGGCACATGGAACGCAAACATCCGCCCGTGGCGGGAACAGTACGGCAAGGAGCTGCGCGGTGTCGGCGGTATGAACAAAACTGTTTTCGCGCAGGACTATGCGGCAATCGACCGTGAAGTGGAACGCCTTCGCGGCCTTGTAGAGCTGGGCGGCTACATTCCCTGCCCGGACCACCGCATCGCACCTGACGCGATTTGGGAAAACGTGCAGTATTACTGTGACAAAATGCACAAGGTGTTCGGATAATACCCACATAGAAACGCTCCGGCGGAACGATTCCTCCGGGGCGTTTATTTATGTAACATCTTCTGTGCGAAGGGTTCTCACTTATTGCCCCTTGTTTGCGAAAGGGGCACTCCTTATTCATTCCGTTAAAACTGTCCAAAATATCGTTAAACTATTTATACGCCAGTCTCTAAAGTGTAGCCTCCCTATTGCGCGCCCGTTTCACAACGCGCAATAAACGCTTCCACCGCGTCCGCTGCTTTTCGTGCGCCGCCTGCTTCCCGAAATGTGCGGCCCAGCCTTTCCGCGTTTTTCTTAAAATCCGCGTTGCTCAGCACCTCCAAAACCGCCTGGCGGATTTTCCCCGGACGGTCCGTTTTCAGCCGCACGCCCGCGCCCAGTTCTTCCGCCCGCGCAGCGACGGCGCCCTCTTCCGACTGCTGGGGAAACAGTACCATCGGTACGCCGCAGTAAATGCTTTCATTTACGCTGTTCATGCCGCAATGCGTCACAAACACATCTGCACTTTTTAAAATCTGAAGCTGCGGCACACTTGCTTTTATTTCAAAATTGTCCGGCACCGCGCCGAGCGATGCGATATCCGTCTTGCTCCCGACAGCCATCACCACATCAACCGCGCAGTCCTTTAACGCCTCCATACACCTCCGGTAAAACCGCCTGTTTTGGTTCACCACGGTTCCAAGGGAGATATAAATGAGCGGTCTCTCCTTTGGCGGGAGCGCTTCCCAGTCTTCCGCAACCGAAGGGCCAACAAAGGTGTATTGCTTCGAAAATGTTTCCGCCATCGGCTGAAATTCCTTCGAAGTGTAAACGATGGTTTCTGTCTCATTGTCATTTTGAATGATACTGATAAAATTATCCACACCGTAACCGTGCGCCTTCAGCAGCTTCATCTTTTTATTGATGCGCGGCAGCCCAAACAGGCTGCGGCACATCTCTTTCAGTCCGGGCCGCATCATTTTTGCTGTGTACTGGTTGAACGCAAAAGTTGTAGTAGAACAGATGAACGGAATGCCCAGCTTTTTTGCAAATAGTTTGCCCCAGAAGCAAACCGAGTCGGCAACAATGCAGTCTGGACTGAGTTTCGACAATGCCGCACTGACGGTTTCGTCCAGATTTAGAGTGGTATCCGCAGCCATTTCGACCAGTGCAGCAAAATCCTTTCCCACCCTCTTCTCCATGTCCGGCGGCGCAGGCGGCAAATATGCGTCACACGAAATATACCGCGCGCCCGCCGCTTCTATTCTTTCCCGAAATTCATCGAAGGAGTAATACCACACCGCATGCCCCCGGTGCGTCAGTTCCCGCACAACCTCTATCGTCGGGTTGGTGTGGCCATATGCCGGGATGCAGAAAAACACGATTTTAGACATCATCCTCCCCCTCCTTTTGCCCTGCATCGCCAAAAATTTTCGCGGCAAGCTCTGTCAGCGCGGATTTCGGCGGTATCGCGATTCCCTTTTGTTTGTCTGCCAGTACGATTATCGTATCGCCCGGATGCAGGTCAAAAATCTCCCGGGCCTCCTTGGGAATAACAAACTGCCCCTTTTCCCCGATTTTCACGGTCCATGCATATTTATCTCCATTTTGCATCATAACGCGCCCCCAAAGTATGAATAGTATGATTAATATAACTAATTATACACTTTTAGTAATGTAAAGTCAACAACAGAAATACCTCCTGGAGATAATACAATCACCCGCCACTGCCAGATAAGCTGTCTCCCATCCCGCATGAAGCAACCGGCCAACAGCCATCTGTTTTTCTCACAATAAATATCCCCCCGTAAAACTGGGGGTATTTCATTTTCCGGGCACAGCCCTACCCTTTACTGGCGGGGCACAAGTGCCCTTTTCATTGGCCTG
>CABSKZ010000029.1 GCA_902478395.1 uncultured Eubacteriales bacterium
CAATCCCTCTCGCTCACTATTGTTGACAGAGGTAGGTAAAAATATTCCTATTTCTGGAAATTTTCTGTTTCTTGCTATGATTTTTGGTAAAAGTTTCAAATAAACACCTGAAATTAGGAAGTCAATCGACGCAAATGAACTCTTTAATTTTTTGAAATTTTTGTTCCCCAATTCCGTCGATTTTTTTGATATCTTCGATGACTTTAAAAGGTGTTACACTGCGATAGTCAATAATTTTTTCCACAGTTGCCGGGCCGATGCCTTCCAATTTGTTTAGGTCACGCGCTGTTGCTGTGTTAAGGTTGATTTTGCCGTCAGGACGAGCTGTAGAAACAGCCAAAGCGTCTTTGGCAGATGCCGGGGTAGCGGTCGGTTTCGCGCTGATTCCGGTCGTGACGGACCCGCCGTCCGTTACAGGGTAGCCGGAACGCCAAAGCAGAACGCTCCCAACTGCCGAGATGGCGGCAACCAACAGACAACCAAGCGCAATTTTCTGCATTTTTTGCATGTCAAATTTTCTCCCCTCATTATATAATATAGAAGAAAAGCAGGACTTTGTTCTCATTTTAGCAATACTATGCGCAAAAAGCAAGCAGTTTCGCTAAAAAACGGAGGGATTCACTCCGGCTCATAATCAAACATATGTTTTATTTTTTTGAAGAAACAGGTGGAAAATTTTTTCGGGATATGATATAATATTTACAGTAGTATCCTGGCGGAAGTAAAACACAAGTGTTTTCTGCAAGTGGGCGCATGTACTTTTGTAAGCATGGAATCATTACTCAACAAGCGCCAAAACGCTTGCTTGCGGTATTGCCGCACATTTTAACAGCGTAAAATGCGAATGTGGTATCTTATGAAACACTTAGCGAAGCCGAGTGAAACGTCGGCGGATGCGCTTAGTGTGAATATATGTCCAAACGTAAAAGGGTTTATTTTACATCTCCGGCAGGGAACTTTTTGCGCACGAAATTTATTTCACATTGCTTGGGACCTTTAGGCGCCCAGTAGGCATAAAATTCAAGAATTTATCGCACCATCATTTCGTAAATAGAAGTTACTTGTTTTTCTGATTTCAAGAATCAGGAATTTTTAACGTTTTGATACCCAAGATGAAGGAGCTGCAAACATGGCTGCAAAGAAAACACCGGCGGCGAAAAGTGCAAAAAAGCGAAGCGCCGCGGCACAAACAAAGAACAAGGAAAACGCGATGAAACAGGAATTGATAGCCCTGTTTACCGTTGTTGCCGGCGCGCTGATTGCGGTGTTTTTATACGCCCCGTCTGGCATTGTTGGCGAATGGATTAAAACGTTTTTCCTCGGTATCGGCGGTGTACCAGTCTATCTGCTTCCGCTGCTGGTAATTGCCAATGGAATCCATCGCGCCGTTCAAAAAAAATATGAAGAGAGCCTTTATAAGTACATATTAATTTGTATTTCTATCTTTGTTCTCAGTGCGATTTTCCATCTATTTTCCGGAGGAGATAAGTGTAATCCCCTGCTGCTCACCAGTATGGCGCAATATTACGAATATGGCGCCTATGGAATGGGCGGCGGTTTAATCGGCGGCATTATCACCGATATTTTCCGGAATCTGGTTGGTTCGATCGCGACGGGTATCATCTTGTTCACTGTGCTGATTGTCCTGATTATGGTCCTCACCAAATGGTCTCCGGTCAAGGCCCTGCTGCGGTGCATTGTCCGGTTGTTTATGGGCGCGAAGGACACAGGCAAGAAGATTTCGGAAGAGGTAAAAGCGGAACGGGAAATCCGTGCGAAACAGGAGGAGCCGCCGCTCAAGCCGATGAAGCGGAAACGCATCAATTTCAGCGATGAGGAAGTGACACGTACCTCCAAAACCGAAGAATTACCGCAGAAACCATACGACGAGGAAGGCTATTTGCCGGAATCTCTGCGGGAAGTGGAAATTGAATCTGAAGTGGAGCCAGGCGGTTTTGATAATATCGACGAAATTTTAAACCAGGCATTGCCGGATATGGAGGAGCCTGTTGTCAAACCGTCAAAACCTGCCGGAAAAGCCGCTGTATCAGCGGCGGAAACCGCTCCGTGGGAGAAGCCGGAACCCGAATCTATTAATATAGAAGAAACTGCCGCAGAACCAGAAAATGAAACCGTCGTCAAACCTGAGAAAGTAGAGGGGATGATAGACGTTACAGAGGAAATTGAAGAAGAATTATATGAACGAATTCCTTATACTTATCCAGATGTAAATCTGCTGGACGATTTCGGTACAGGGAGCGACAACGCAAATTCCCGCAACGAACTGAAAGAAACCGCACAAAAACTGATATCCACGCTCAAAAGCTTCAATGTGGAAGCCAAGCTTTTAAACGTCAGCAAGGGGCCGACTGTAACACGCTATGAGTTGAAACCGGGCGAGGGTGTGAAGGTCAGCAAAATCGTCGGACTTTCTGACGATATCGCGCTGCGTCTCGCGGCCAGCGGCGTCCGAATTGAAGCGCCGATTCCAAACAAAGAGGCCATCGGTATTGAGATTCCAAATAAATCGGTCGATATGGTGCATGTCCGTGAAGTTATCGACTCTAAGGAGTTCCGTGATTTTCCCTCTAAATTGGCGTTTGCAGTCGGAAAAGATATCACAGGGCGCAACATCGTATTTGATATTGGTAAAATGCCTCATGTGCTGATAGCCGGAGCCACCGGTTCCGGTAAGTCGGTTTGTATCAATACGCTGATAACCAGCCTGATTTATAAAGCGGACCCGAACGAGGTCAAACTGCTCATGGTGGACCCGAAGGTGGTCGAGCTGGGCATTTACAACGGCATACCGCATCTGCTGATTCCTGTCGTTACAGACCCGCGCCGCGCGTCTGGCGCCCTGTACTGGGCGGTGCAGGAAATGGTTCGGCGCTACAGCCTGTTTGCGGAAAATTCCGTCCGCGACATCAAGGGCTATAACAATATGATTCTCGACAGCGGCAAGGAAAACACCATGCCGCACATCGTCATCATCATTGACGAGCTTGCGGATTTGATGATGGTCGCGCCGAATGAGGTGGAGGACTCCATTTGCCGTCTGGCGCAAATGGCGCGTGCCGCGGGAATGCACTTGGTTATCGCGACGCAGCGTCCATCCGTCGACGTTATTACGGGTATCATTAAGGCGAATATCCCGTCCCGCATTGCCTTTGCCGTTTCCTCACAGGTGGACAGCCGAACAATTCTGGACAGCGGAGGTGCGGAAAAGCTTCTTGGCCGCGGAGATATGCTGTTTAATCCGGTCGGCGCCTCCAAACCAACGCGGTTACAGGGCTGTTTCATTTCCGACAAGGAAGTGGAACGGGTCGTGGAATTTGTGAAAGGACAGGCGGATGTAAAGTATGATGAAGACATCATTGAGAAAATAGACAACGGCAAGCCTGTCAATATCAATGATAATAAGGGAGACGCGGGGGACAACGATGAGCTGCTCCCGAAGGCGATTGAAATTGCGGTGGATACTGGAAAAATTTCCGCATCCTACATCCAGCGCCGCCTGAAGGTTGGTTTTTCGCGTGCGGCGCGCATCGTCGACCAGATGGAAGAGCGCGGCTGGATCGGGCCGCCGGATGGCAGTAAGCCGCGTGAAGTGCTCATCACGAAGGAAGAATATCTGGAAATGAGCATGCGCTAACGGTGCGGAAAGGCAGGAAAATGTCAGGAGTAAAGCAGGGCTTTCTGCCCACAACAAAGGAAGATATGGATGCGCTTGGGTGGGACAGGCTCGATTTTTTGTACGTATCCGGCGATGCATATGTGGACCATCCGAGCTTTGGCCACGCTATCATCACGCGGGTGCTGACCGCTAACGGCTACCGCGTAGGCATCATTGCACAGCCGGGCTGGGAAACCGCCGAAGCTTTCGGGAAGCTGGGGAAACCACGGTTGGGTGTATTGGTCGGCGCGGGCAATATGGATTCTATGGTAAATCATTATACCGCGGCAAAAAAGCCGCGCAGTGACGATTTATATTCGCCCGGCGGCAAAGCGGGCCATCGGCCTGACCGTGCGACGATTGTCTATTGTAACCGTATCCGCGAGGCGTTTGGTGATATTCCGCTTATCATTGGTGGAATCGAGGCGAGCCTGCGGCGGTTTGCGCACTACGATTACTGGCAGGATAAGGTGCGGCGCTCCATCTTAGTGGACAGCCGCGCCGATTTGCTGATATACGGCATGGGAGAGCGTGCAGTCGTCCAGATTGCAAACGCGCTGGAGGCGGGTTGCCCGGTGCGGGAAATTACACACGTCGCGGGAACTTGTTATCTGACAAAAAATGTCGGGACACTAACGGAAAATGCTGTATTTGTTCCGTCCTTTGAAGAGGTCCGCGAAAATAAGAAAAGCTATGCCTCCGCGGCGCGGGTCGAGCTGGAAGAGCAGGACCCGGTGCGTGGAAGGACGGTCGTGCAGCAGCACATAGACCGGTATCTGGTGCAGAACCCGCCCCAGCTTCCGCTCAATGAACGGGAGCTTGACGAGGTATATGCCTTGCCGTATACGAGAACGTACCATCCCTCCTATGAAGAAGCGGGCGGGATTCCTGCCATCAACGAAGTGAAATTCAGCCTTACCAGTGTGCGCGGCTGTTTTGGTGCGTGCAATTTTTGCGCGCTCACATTCCATCAGGGCAGAATCGTGCAGGGCAGGAGCCATAAATCCATAATAGAGGAGGCGGAGAAGCTTCTGGCCGAACCGGATTTTAAAGGCTACATCCACGATGTGGGCGGACCAACGGCAAATTTCCGACATCCGGCATGTAAGAACCAGCTGAAATCCGGCGCGTGTAAAAACAAACAGTGCCTATATCCCGCGCCGTGCAAGGCGATGGAGGTTAACCACAGCGACTACTTGTCCCTGCTGCGCAAACTCCGCAGGCTTCCCGGCGTCAAGAAGGTGTTCGTCCGTTCCGGTATCCGGTACGACTATTTGCTTGCGGACAAGGATGACACATTTTTCCGGGAACTGTGCGAGCACCATGTCAGCGGACAACTAAAAGTCGCGCCGGAACATATTTCGAAAAATGTCCTAAAATATATGGGAAAACCAGGAAGAGAAATCTACGATCGGTTCTCAGAGAAGTTTTACGCAATCAATCAGAAGCTTGGGAAAAAGCAGTACCTGGTGCCGTATCTTATGTCGAGCCACCCAGGCAGTACGCTTTCCGACGCGGTAGAGCTGGCATTATATTTAAAGCGGCACAGCATCACGCCGCAGCAGGTGCAGGACTTTTATCCGACGCCGGGAACGGTCTCCACCTGCATGTTCTACACGGGAATCGACCCGCGCACCATGCGCGCGGTCTATGTGCCGAAAACGCCGGAGGACAAACAGATGCAGCGTGCGCTTTTGCAGTATAAAAATCCGGCGAATTATGAGATGGTCTACAAAGCACTTATCAAGGCGGGCAGGGAAGATTTGATAGGCTTTTCGCAAAACTGCCTGATTCGCCCAAAGCGCGGCGGGGGCGGATATGCCGCGCAGATGAAGAAAACGGGCGGAAAAACACAATCCGCAAAACATGGGAAAACAACCGATAAAGGAGGATATAAAAAGAATGCAGGCAAAAATTCTGGACGGAAAAATGGTGTCGCAGAGGGTCAAAGACGAACTCAGGGAAGAAGTGGCAAGGCTAAAAAAAGATAAGGGCCTTGTGCCGGGGCTTGCGGTTATTATCGTGGGCGAGGACCCGGCCTCGAAGATTTATGTGCGCAACAAAAAACGCGCGTGTGAGGAAATCGGCATCCACTCGGAAGAGTACGCGCTTCCGGAGGAAACTACGCAGGAAGAGCTGCTCGATTTGGTGGAAAGACTCAACCACAAAGAGGACATCCACGGCATTCTATGCCAGATGCCATTGCCGCGCCATCTGGATGAAAAGGCGGTTATCAACGCGATTTCCCCGAAAAAGGATGTGGACGCCTTCCACCCAGTCAATGTTGGGAAAATCATGATTGGCGACTACGATTTTCTCCCCTGTACGCCGGCCGGCGTGATGGAATTGATAAAGGAGAGCGGAATCGATGTGTGCGGCAAGGAATGTGTTGTGGTCGGCCGCAGCAATATCGTGGGTAAGCCCATGTCCATGCTGCTCCTGCACCAGCATGGCACAGTGACCATCTGCCATTCGCGCACAAAGGATTTGAAGGAGGTCTGCCGTCGGGCGGATATTTTAGTGGCGGCTGTCGGTGTGCCGGAGCTGATTACGGGCGACATGGTAAAAGAAGGTGCGGTCGTAATCGATGTAGGAATGAACCGGCTGGAGAACAAAAAGCTGGTCGGCGACGTGAATTTTGCGGAGGCTTCGGAGCGCGCATCTGCCATCACGCCTGTGCCGGGCGGAGTAGGCCCGATGACGATTGCCATGCTGATGAAAAACACGGTCCGTGCCGCACAGCTGTAGGAGATTGTGAAATCCATAACGCAACGTTCAAATTATGTTTACAATTTGGGCTTGATTCAATTTTTGGAAAGTGATATAATAAACTCGTAAAAATATGAATGAAATTAATTAGGAGGTTGTACAATGGAAGTCAGACATAACTGGAATCCGAAAGATGCAAAGCATTACACGACAGAACAGCTCAGAGAGGAATTTTTAATTCAAGATTTATTTACTCCTGATAATATTAAGCTGGTCTATTCCCACGTGGACAGAATTATCGTCGGCGGTATTTGCCCGGTCAATAAAACCCTGAAGCTAGAGGCGAGCAAAGAGCTCGGTGTAGACTATTTCCTTGAAAGACGGGAACTTGGCATTATCAATATCGGTGGTGCGGGTCAGGTTATTTTGGACGGCGAGGTTTACGATTTGGCAACCCGCGACGGCTTGTATGTCGGCATGGGAACAAAAGAAGTTGAATTTAAATCGAACGACGCTTCCAAACCGGCGAAATTCTATATGAACTCCGCACCGGCGCATAAAACCTATCCGACAGTGAAAATCGACATTACCAAGGCAAACAAGAGAAAACTGGGTACGCCGGAGGAATCCAACGTCCGCACTATTAACCAGTTCATCCATCCGGACGTGTGCGATACCTGCCAGCTTCTGATGGGTATGACAGAGCTCGAACCAACCAGCATGTGGAATACCATGCCTTGCCATACGCATGAAAGAAGAATGGAAGTGTACCTGTACTTCGATATTCCGGAGGATGGCGTTGTGTTCCATCTGATGGGCGAACCGAATGAAACCCGCCATATCGTTATGCGCAACGAGGAAGCCGTCATTTCCCCGAGTTACTCCATCCACTCCGGCGTAGGTACAAAGAGCTATACCTTTATCTGGGGCATGGTTGGTGAAAATCAGAACTTTGACGACATGGATCACGTTGCTATGAAGGATTTAAAATAACACGATAAAAGGAGATGTGCGATGAAAAAGGCTATTGTCTATCTGCTGCTGATGCTGTCGGTTTTGGTTCCGGCGGGTTGTGCGGCAAACCAAAATCAAACATCTTCACCTTCTCCGGCTTCTGCGCCGGAGACCCCGATAGCCGTTGACAATACCAGTACGGTGAGTTATACGGAGCTTGTGAAATTTCTTTCCCAACCTGTGGACGAACTGCTTGCAAAGGTTAAGGAAACGCCCGTTCAGACGGAGGAAAACGGGATGGAATTCAAACAGCTCGGCATCAAGGTTACGGTATATCTTCCGACGAAGACAATTATCAGAATTTCTACGCAGAATGAACGGATTAACTTTGATGGAAACAAGGTGGGCAGCCCGCTCGAGGGTTTTGTTGGAAAATTTGGCGAGCCGGTTTCTGCCGCGAACAATGTTTCGGTCTTTGTTGTAGGCGACGTAAAGCTTAGCGTCGGGGTGGACAGCGATACAAAAAAGACAACCATTGTAACAATGGAAAAAGTCGCAATGGATGAATAAATAATTCTACATAATAAGGAGAGAGAATCATGATTTTAGACGATTTCAGACTGGACGGAAAAGTAGCGATTGTTACCGGCGCCAGCACCGGTTTGGGCCAGGGAATGTGCTATGCACTGGCAGAAGCGGGCGCGAAGGTTGTCGGTGTGGACTATGTTGAAATGCCGGACACAGAAGCGAAAATGAAAGAAATGGGTAAGGAATTTGTCGGCGTTGTCGCAAACCTGATGACTATTGAACCGATTCAGATGATTATCGATACAGCGGTTAACAGCTTTGGCCGCGTTGATATTCTGGTCAACAACGCGGGTATCATCAGAAGAGAAGACGCAATCGAGTTCTCTGAAAAGAACTGGGATGATGTTATCGCAATTAACCTGAAAACTGTGTTCTTCTTCAGCCAGGCTGTTGCGAAACAGTTTGTAAAACAGGGCGAGGGTGGTAAAATCATCAATGTCGCTTCCATGCTGTCCTTCCAGGGCGGTATCCGCGTTCCTTCCTACACGGCTTCTAAGAGCGGCGTAGCGGGCATCACACGCGCGATGGCTAACGAATGGGCGAAATATAATATCAATATCAATGCGATTGCACCGGGCTATATGGCGACGAACAATACCGCACAGCTCCGGTCTGATGAGCAGAGAAGCGAAGAGATTCTGGGAAGAATTCCAGCCGGCAGATGGGGTACCCCTGCTGACATGATGGGACCGATTGTGTTCCTGGCTTCTAAAGCATCCGATTACGTGAACGGCTATATCGTAGCGGTTGACGGCGGCTGGCTCGCTAGATAATTCAGAAATTTATTCGGCAGGACGGGGATTTCCCGTCCTGTTGTTTTTTAGAGTCATCTTTAGAAAATGGAGGGCTGTGCCAATGGGCGAAAACGGAGGCCCGGACCTCGCTCCGTGCGGAATGGATTGCGCTTTATGTGAAGTCCGGCAGAGAGAAAAAAAGCCTTGCGGCGGCTGCGGCGCAGGTGATGGGAACAAGCCCCGCCATTGTGTCGCCTGTGCTATCCGGCATTGCGTTTTGCGGAAGCAGAATGCGTTTTGTTTTGCCTGCGGCAATTTCCCGTGCAGCCGCTTAAAGCAACTGGACAGCCGGTATCAAAGAAAATATGGCGTCAGTTTGATAGAAAACTTGCGCGCAATGAAAAACAAGGGGCCTGAAGCTTTCCGGGAAGCACAGGAGGAACGTTGGTGGTGCAAAAACTGCGGTGCAATGCTGTGTATCCATAAGGCTACCTGCCCAGAATGCGGAAGCGGCCGTAGTGTTTCCGGCAGTAATGTAAAATAATATGAAAAAATACTTGCTTTTCCTGAAAATATCTGATATAATAAATTTTGCTGTTTGGAAATTACACAGGATACTTATTGGAGGTGCAGATAGATGGCGAAATGTGAAGTTTGCGGGAAGGGCGTTACGTTCGGAATTAAAGTCAGCCACTCCCATAGAAGAAGCAACCGGGCTTGGAAACCGAATATCAGAAAAGTGAAGGCACTGGTAAACGGAACACCGAAAACAGTGAGCGTTTGTTCCAGATGCTTGCGTTCCAACAAAATAACCAGAGCGATCTAAGTAAACGAGCCGCGGAAGCCGACAGAATTTTTCTGCCGGCTTTTTTTGTACCCTTTTTTGAAAAGAACCGTAGCAAAGTTGTTACAACGATGATTTCGGGTGGATATACAAGGAAAGATGCACTCCACAAAAAGGTCGGGACAGACTGTGGAACCCAGCAGTTATGCGTGTTCCGACGAGGTAAAATAGTTGCACGGCAATGTAAAAAAGAGGGCGTTGTGCTTTTGGAGGTTTTCTGTCATAATAAAATTGTAATAACCAATATGGGAGGAGAATGTTGAAATATGAAGAAGCTATGCTCGCTGATTGTTATGCTGGCGATGTTGATGCAGTGCACGGCATTCGCGGCAGTAAATGGCACAGTCCAGAGGGCTGTGGACGATCTGTCCGGTCTTGGCATTATGACCGGGGATGAAACCGGCGATTTGATGTTGGAAAAATTGCTGACCCGGGCAGAATTTTCCGCATTAATTGTACGGGCGCTGAATATGGAGGCGGCTGCCGACGCGCTGACGAAGGAGAAAACTTATTTTACGGACGTACCATCAAGCCACTGGGCGTCCAGCTGCATCAATTTACTGTATAACCTTGGCGTTGTGGACGGAACAGGAGACCGTACCTTCACGCCGGACGGGAACGTAACACTGCAGCAAGCGGCAAAAATTCTGGTGAGTGTGCTGGGGTTCGATGTGGTCGCGGAAAACGCGGGCGGTTACCCGGCAGGGTACCTGTCGGTGGCGGCGCAAAAACGCATGCTTAATAATTTAACAGTGGAAGCGCCGGCAGAATTGACGCGCGCAGACGCGGCGGTACTTCTATATAATTCGTTGGATGTGGCTATGCTGGAACGCACCTTTGGGGACAAAGAAGAGTTCACGGTCAGTAAGGACAGCACGCTCCGGTCTATCCGCGAAAGCGTATTAGAGGTTGCGAAAGGGAAGGGAATCGTGACAGCGAACCATTCTACAAATTTGAATGGCGGCGAGCCGACCCGTGCCGGTTTTGTGGAAATCGACGGGGAACGGTTTGACATGGGGACGACTGCAGCGGAAGAATATTTGGGGATGGAAATCAATTACTATTACCGCTATACACAGGATGAAGCGGTTCCGGTTCTGACTTCCGCTGTTCCAACAAAGAACAACACCATGCTGGTAATTGACGGAGAGGATATCATCAGCGCGAATCTGGCGGGCAAAAAGGTCGAGTACATAGACACGGAAACGGACGAGGACGAAACAGCTAGTTTAGATGCGGCGGTGAAAGTGATCTATAACGGCAAACTTTTGGTTGGTGCGGGAAGTGTGGACATTACGCCGTCGTATGGCAGTATTGAGCTTCTGGACAATAACAATGATGAGGCGTATGACTATATCATTGTTCACCAGAAGGAAAGCGCAATTGTAGAGAAACTGGATTCAACCAATACCAGAATCATTCTGAAGGATACCATGTCAAACGGGCTGAAAAGCCTGGAAGAGAAAACGGATAAGGACTATGTGTTCCGTGTCACGAAGGGCGGCAAAGAAATTTCCGTAACCGAGGTGCAGCCCGGTGACGTAGTGACGGTGGAAATCAGCCGGGACCAGCGGTTGATGTTGATACAGGTATCTGAGCATGCTCCGTTTGCGGGAATGGTCTCTCAGTTGGACGGGGACGATTCCATCACGATTAATGGTGAAGAATATGCAATCGCGGACAATCCGGCTCTCCCGGATCGAGCAGAGTTGAAGGTTGGGCGCGAATATGAATTTTATCTGGATGCGGATGGAAAAATTGTCTATTTCGACACGGAAACGACGAAATATAATTACGGCTACCTGATAGGCGTCAACCAGAAAAGCGGTATTTCCTCCGATGTGCAGGTAAAAATGGTAATAGACAACCGTGTTGAAATTTTGCAGATGAAGGATAAGCTCCGCATCGACGGTGTCAGCTACACAGCGCCGGAGGCGGCTGCAAAATTGGAATCCTCCGCAAAAGAAAATAGGGTGTTCCTGGTTTCGCGCAGTACAGCGGGCGAGTTAAAGAGCCTGGAAAGTCCAAAGGTCTACGGCGTATCCGGCAATAAGCGTTACAATAAAAAATATAATGCTTTTTCCAGCGCATATCCGTTCCGGCTAACTGATGGTTCCTCGGTGTTTATGATTCCCGATAACCCAACACAGGATGAGGACTATCTGACCGCCCCCGATTTGGAGGATAATACGCTTATCAACTGCGTGGCGTTTGATGTAGACGCAAAAACACAGGTGGCAAAGGCTGTCGCAGTGTTTGGCCGTTTCGCGTATGAGGAGGGCGGCACCATTCAGAAAAATGCGGTCGTTTCGATTGTGGACAAGGTAACACAGGGATTGAATGCTGAAACGGACGAGGTGGAAAGCGTCGTATCGGTTTACCAGTTTAATGAATATTTGCAGCTGCCCGTCAAAGAATCTTCTGGTGTGAGTGAGATAGCGAAAACGTTAAAGACAGGCGACCTCATTAAATATTCGTTAAATTCCCTCGGGCGGATTGACAACATTGAAATTATTGCACAGGATATCGTGCATATGCAACCCGGGTACAGCGGCATCAGCGATATGGAAGAGGAAATGTATGGTTATATCTATAGCGCGAAGCAGAACTGGCTGAAGCAGAACAGTAATGTTCCGGCGGATATCCTATATCTGTCCGCAAAGGACGATTACCTGAATACGAGGCTGTTTGTGATGGAAACGGAGGCGGAGAGCGGCAAGAAATCTCCGGTTTACTGCATCGATAAAACTAGAAACACTATTTACCCAATCGAGTTTTCCGACATCCGCTCCTATGAGGAAGTCGGCGCAGACGCGGAGATGGCATATGTATACTCGAAAAACTCCGCCGCGCAGGCAGTGGTGGTTGTGAAGAAATAAGTGCGGGCGCACGAATCAAAACAGCGTAAAGGAGAATGTAGGTATGATAAAAAAATGCAGTATGATTTGTTTGACGGTCCTGATGGTTCTGTCCGTCTGCACCGCTGTTCCTGTGCTGGCGTCGGAAGGGCTGGCGGAGCTTGCCGTGCCGGCTGTGGCCTGGCAGAATTTTACGCTCCCGGCACAGACCCCGCAGGGGGACACGGTCACGTGGACCAGCAGCGATGAAACGGTTATCAGCAGTACCGGCGTGGTGGCGCGTCCGGCGTTCATGGAAGAAAGTGAAACGGTAATCCTCACTGCGCAAGCGGGCGGAAGCACCAAATCGTTTGAAGTGTTTGTGCCGCATATCGCGCCATTCGGAAAACCTATCGTTATGGAGGATTTCGCTGATGAAAATAGTCTGAAGGTGAAACTGGATAAAGGTTCTTTTGCCGGGGGCACAGCGGAATTCGTGGTAGACGAGGGAAGAACTGCGCTAAAGGTAGGCAAAGCGCAGGCTGATGCTGCAAACAACGCGCGCCTGAGTTTTATGCTGCCGGAAACCGCGGGCAGCGCCGAAGCGCCGATTGTCGATGTACGGGTTATGTTAAAAGCGGCGAAACGCGGCAATACGCTGTGGATATACGGCAGCAAAGATTTGACCTCCCGCGTTGGTTCCCACAGCAGCGGAAACTTTATGGTCGTGGCATATGACAATGCTGCTCAGAAAAATCTAGGTTTCCCTCCTTATACCTGGGGTGAGGTCCGTCACCGATTCAATTTTGATACGACAGGCGGGCGCACTCCGACGGTGACCGTTTGGGGAAATAAAAACCAGTGTTTAACGGATGTTCCGACTTACCGCAAGGATATAGCCAATCCAGCGACAGATGTCGCAAGGCTGTATTGTGATATGTCCTGGCCAGCCGGCGATGAAGAACTGTTTGAATACTATGATTATATGTGTGTCACGGAAAGACCCTCGGATGATAAAGCAGCCCTGATAGCGGATGCAAAGGCAGCGCTCGATTTGGGTGACCTGTCCGCGGTAAGCGCAAACCTAACTTTGCCAGATACCTCCGGATACGCGGAAGTACAGTGGGTATCATCCAATCCAGAACTGATTGCGCCGGACGGAACGGTGACCCTGCCGGAAACTGGCGAAGAAGATGTTACACTAACGGCGGTCATCCTGTGTGATGACGCAGTGGAGACGAAGGAGTTCACAGCCCATCTTGGCGTGGATGAAGAAAAGAACATCAACGAGGACATCGACAGCGTTCACGTTCCGTTGCTGCTAAAGGATGATCTTAAAATTCCAAACCCGCTTCCAAACGGTACTATTGCTACAATCCTGTCCAATGATGCAGACGTACTTGCGGCGGACGGTACAGTGACAAGGCCCGCAGACAAAAGCCGGTATGTGCCGTTCCAAATTAAGTATGTCAATGGAAGCCTTGAAGTTGTGAAGGACTATGCAACAATTGTTGTCAGGGCGGTTCCAACATCGGAAATGGATGGATATTACCAGGATTTCGATAATTTGACGGAGGAAGGACTCGCCACAATCGGTTACACCATAGGTGACGACATGAAAAACAACGGTGTTACGAAAATAATGACGGATGAAGTGTCGGGAAGTAAAGTTCTTTCCATTAAAAATACTTCCGGCAGCAGCTACACGCCAAACCTAAAATTTACCTCCCTAAGCGGGGTGGTGGGAATTGAATTTGATATTAGAATTGGCGGGGAAGGAAACCTGCTGTACGTATATGACGGACCGACTTTCACTATGACGACTTCAGCAAGCGGAACCGTCGATGTTCGCTCTCGAACTGCGACCTGTCAGCCGCTGAAGAACGCGGACCCGAACCGGTGGTACAATTTGAAAATGCTGATTGATTACCGCCCGGTGATGAATGGAACCGGAGACAGTACATTTTCTTTCTGGGTGGACGGTGAGCTAGCCTGCGAGGACTTTTTGACGCGGCAGAACGGTTCTACCGTTAACAGATTCCTGATTGGCAACAGCGCGCTGAATGCGGAGTACCGCTACGACAACATGAAAGTCTACGCCGACTGCACAGAAGAGCTTGCGGCAGCGGTTGATAAATTTGTGCTTAACGATATCGACGCCGTCATGGATAATCTGACGCTTCCAAACCGTTTGGACGGCGGAATCAAAATTGAATGGGTATCCTCTGACGATGCCTATATCAAATCGGACGGAACAATCACCAGACCAGGCAAGGGAGAGCCGGATAAAACCGTAACGCTGTACGCGATTTTACAGAAAAACGACACACAGGAAATAAAGGCATTTGACGTTACTCTCAAATCGCAGTACTCAGACGAGGATTCTGTTGATTTTGACTGGAACCAACTGAACATTTCCGGACTTGACGATGTGAGAAGCGACTTGATGTTATCGAACAGAGGCCCAAATAATACGCTGATTACCTGGACTTCCTCGGATGAAGGAGTCATTAAAATTGAGAATGGAAAGGGAATCGTTACCCGTCCTTCCTATTTGGAGGGAAAGCGGTATGAGGAAGTGACGCTGACCGCGACGATTACCAAGGGAACGGTAAGCAAGGTGAAAACCTTTACGGCAAAGGTTCCAAAAATGAACTACGCCTATAAAAAATCTGTCAGCGCAAGCTCTTCCATGAGCAGCAACACCTACCTCAATCTGGTGGATGAAAACTATGAGACGTGGTGGCAGCCGCAACAGACAACCGGGCAATCTATCTTGATTGATCTGACCAAGGATACCTTCCTGTCTATGTGTGAAATTTATCCAAAAGGGGAGGTCGGCAGCGTCTCACTGGAATATTCGACGGATAATATCACCTATAAAACGTTGGCTGTTCCCACATTGGTAAATGGGAGGTTGGTTTCTAGCTTCCCAAAAATTAAAGCGCGCTACATAAAAGCTTCGTTTGCTTCCATGGGAGCGGACAGTGGTGTATATGAAGTGGAACTGTATCGGGTCACGGATGCAGAGGATGTCGAGGCGGATATCGCGTGGCTGAATCAGCGCATCAAGGACAACAGCACAATTACATCAGATATTGAGTTGCCGGAACAGGGCGAAAACGGAAGTATCATCAGTTGGAAGTCCGACACGCCGTCAAGCATTACGGACGACGGGAAGGTCACCCGCAAAACAAATGATGTAACGGTGATCCTGACGGCGACTCTAACGAAGGGAAGCACAACGGAAACACTGAATAAAAAAGTCATTGTAAAGGGAACCGACTCTGGTTCCGGCGGTTCCGGCGGCGGCGGAGGCATCTCTCATACGGGTGGCGGCAGCACGAATATCAATACCGTACTCCCCGGCCGTGACACTGTAGAAGAACCAATCGAGGAAGATAAAATATTTGAGGACCTCGGCCAGGTTGCGTGGGCAGAAGAAGCAATTGAGGCGCTATATGAAAAAGGCGTAGTCAATGGCCGGGCGGACAAACAGTTTGCCCCGCAGGAGCAGGTCACCCGTGCAGAATTCGTAAAAATGATTTCGCTGGTTCTGGAACTCCCTCAGGCACAAGGCAGCTTTAATGATGTGGCAGAGAATTCCTGGTATGCAGACTGTGTATATGCGGCGGCAAATGCTGGAATCGTGATGGGGGACAACGGCAGCTTCTATCCGGACAACAATATCAGCAGAGAAGACATGGCAGCCATCATCTGCCGGGCACTCGTTTATGCAGAAAAGACATTAGCCGCTGCCGGTGAGCTGGCCTTTGATGATGCGGAAGCCATCGCGCCTTATGCAAAAGAAGCGGTGCAGACATTAGTAGAAATGAAAATTATGCAGGGGACGGGCGCTTCGTTCGAACCAAAACGCGGAG